>JAUVAA010000221.1 GCA_030591965.1 bacterium | reverse complement strand
GCTTTGTTGCACGCTGCCCATTTCATACAGAAAAAACCCCCAGCTTTGCGGTAACACGCAACAAACAGCTGTATCATTGTTTTGGCTGTGGCGCGGGCGGCAATGCCATTACTTTTTTAATGGACTATGGTCACCTTAATTTTGTTGAAGCTGTAGAAGATTTGGCAGATTTTGCAGGCGTGCAAGTACCTAGAGAATCAGGAACCGCACCTGCAAAAAAAAACAATCTCACAGAAATTTTTCAGTTGCTTGAGCAGGCTGCTAGCTTTTACGTGGAGCAACTTAGAGATAATACATCTGCCAGAGTGGCAGTTGATTATTTTAAATCACGCGGATTAAGCGGTGAGATTGCGCGCGAATTTCAGCTTGGTTATGCGCCAGATAGCTGGGACGCATTGAGTAAGCGCTTTAATACCCAACTACTTATTGAAGCTGGCCTGGCGATCGCCAAAGAAGACGGCTCAGCGTATGACCGCTTTCGTGGCCGAGTGATTTTCCCTATTCGCGACAGACGTGGCCGGGTATTAGGTTTTGGTGGCCGGGTTCTTGATGACTCTTTACCAAAATACCTAAACTCCCCAGAAACAGCCGCCTTTCATAAAGGGCGTGAAGTTTATGGGCTGTACGAGTTATTAAGTAAAAATGCCAAGCCAGAGCGCATTATTGTTGTCGAAGGCTATATGGATGTTATTGCCTTAGCACAGTTCGGCCTGGGATATTCGGTTGCAACATTAGGCACCGCAACTTCAAAAGAGCATATGGAACTATTGTTTCGTTTTACAAGCGAGCTAGTACTTTGTTTTGATGGTGATAAAGCAGGAAGACAGGCATCCTGGCGAGCTGTTGAGGCCGCCCTTCCCTGCCTTCGTGACGGACGACAGGTCAGGATTATGCAATTGCCTGCCGGAGTAGACCCCGACAACCTAATCAGAGAGCATGGGCTAGAAGATTTTGAGTTGCGAGTCAGATCGGCGCAAACTTTGTCAGACTATTTTTTTGAACGGCTAAGCCAGGGTTTAAACCTTAGCGACATGGAAGGGCGGGCAAGCTTAGTCAATAAAGCAAAAGCTTATCTGCAGAAATTGCCCAACGGCATTTTTCAGGACTTAATGCAAGATAAATTAAAAGTATTATCTAAAATTGAGAAACTGGATTTTTTTGAAAAGCCAACTACACTTAAAAGCCTAGGGCATAGGCAAAAACAGGCAGATAAGAATTTATCGCCGGTTAGAATAGCTATTTCTTTACTGCTACAAAACCCTGACTTTATAGAACTGGTTGAACAGAAAGTAATTAAATGGCCAATGATTAATTTAGCAGGTGCGGATTTATTAAGACAGGTGGTTGAAATTATTACTCAGCACCCTAATATTAATCAATCTCAATTAGTGGAATCTTTTAGAGGCAAGGAAACTGAGAAATATATTAATATCATGATGAATCATGATTTTCTTATTTCCGGAACAGGCCTAAAAGAAGAGTTTTCAGGAGCAATAGATAGGTTAGTGCAACAGGGAAAAGATAATCGCTTTGCCGAATTAAATGCAAAACAAAAGCTAAGCGGCTTAAACACAAGTGAGCAGCAGGAAATGTTAAGCCTGGCAAGCCCTAAATAAAGCAATTTTCTCATACCTGTCGGTATGGATTTTTAAGAGTAAATCATGAATCAACAACAACAACAATCCCAACTGAAACAATTAATTGCCAAAGGCAAAGAGCAGGGCTATTTAACTTATGCTGAAGTTAATGATCATCTGCCAAATGATATTGTTGATCCTGAGCAAATTGAAGACATTATTGGCATGATTAATAGCCTTGGCATCAAGGTTCATGAGTCTGCACCAGAAGATGACGAGGATTTATCTAATGATGAAGTAACAACAGATGATGATGATGCAGAAGAAGTTGCTGCACTTGCATCAGTTGATAGCGAGTTTGGCCGTACTACTGACCCAGTTAGAATGTATATGCGTGAAATGGGATCCGTGGGGCTTTTAACCCGGCCTGAAGAGTTAAAGATTGCCCGCAGAATCGAGGAGGGGCAGCGCCAGATTGTACGTGCAGTTGCACGCTCAAGATTTGTTGTTGAATCATTACTTGCTGATTTTGAAACAGTAGGCGAAGAAGGTGGCTTGCGACTAACTGATATTCTCAGTGACTTTATTGATCCGAACGAGCCTGATTATGATGATTCAAAAGTAGCCGCAGTACCAGGCGATAAAGATGATGATGACGATGAAGAAGAAACGGTAGAGCCAACAGGCCCCACTTTAGAAGAAGCACAAGAAAAAATAGCAGCAATTAAAAAAGCCTATAAACTTGTTGAGGTATCGTTAAAAAAGAACGGTTATAAGCATGAAAAAACCAATCAGGCAATGGATGCACTTGCCGACCGTTTTCTGGAAATAAAATGGGTACCGTTGTATTTTAAAAAGCAAGTCTCTATGGTCAATTCTGCTACCAACCGTATTCGTGAGCAAGAAAGACTGATTTTAAATATCTGTGTAAAGCAGGCAAAAATAGGTCGTAAAGAATTTATTGATAACTTTATCGGTCATGAATCAAATTTAAAGTGGCTCTCTCGCTTTGCAGCTGAAGACGAGACAATTGCGGCTGTTTTAAAGGAAAAAGACAAGGAAATCAAAAGAGCTCAAAATCATTTTAGCGCCATTGAAGAAAACCATGGCTTAGCTATTACCGAGATTAAAGATATTAGTCGTCGTGTTTCAATCGGTGAGGCAAAGTCTAGACGGGCTAAAAAAGACATGATTGAAGCCAACTTACGACTGGTGATTTCAATTGCAAAAAAATATACCAACCGAGGATTGCAATTTCTGGATTTAATCCAGGAAGGCAATATCGGCCTGATGAAAGCAGTTGATAAATTTGAATATCGGCGTGGTTATAAGTTCTCGACCTATGCAACCTGGTGGATACGTCAGGCCATTACACGCTCTATTGCGGATCAGGCAAGAACAATTCGTATTCCAGTGCATATGATTGAGACGATTAATAAGTTAAATCGTATTTCCAGGCAGATTATGCAAGAGAAAGGCAGAGAGGCAACGCCTGAGGAATTAGCGGTGCAAATGGAAATGCCTGAGGATAAAGTTCGTAAAGTACTCAAGATCGCAAAAGAGCCAATTTCTATGGAAACGCCTATCGGTGATGACGAAGATTCGCATCTAGGTGACTTTATTGAAGACTCAAAGATGCTTTCGCCTGTGGAATCTGCTACAATACAGGGCTTGAAAGAATCGACTCAAGGTGTATTGGCAGGATTAACAGCACGAGAGTCAAAAGTACTGCGTATGCGTTTTGGTATTAATATGAATACTGATCATACGCTGGAAGAAGTGGGTAAACAGTTTGATGTGACTCGAGAGCGCATTAGACAAATTGAGGCAAAAGCTTTACGTAAGCTGCGCCACCCTTCTCGTTCAGATCAGCTAAGATGCTTTCTGGATGCAGAATAAGCTTTATTCCACAATAGTTTAGGGCCCTTAGCTCAGTTGGTTAGAGCATCCGACTCATAATCGGCAGGTCCCCAGTTCGAGTCTGGGAGGGCCCACCATCCTTAAAAAGGCTGCTATATGCAGCCTTTTTTTATAGCTGAAGCTAAGTTTTTAAAATAGCTTTAACTTTTTATAT
>JAUVAA010000108.1 GCA_030591965.1 bacterium | reverse complement strand
GTACAAGCTCAAGGCTTAAGGTTCGAACGGCTTCCCCAGAAAATCAGTTACCACTATAAACAAGCTTATTAAATAATCTTGTGTTTTTAGAGCTGTGTTTAATATACAAGGTTCGAATTTATTCGTAACTTGTTCTTAATGGGCTTTTTCGGTACGAATAAATTCGAACTACGGACATATCATTCAGCTAATGCGTATTATTAAAGTGTCAGTTTAATTTTACGTAGATTCCCGATAAAAGCACTCGAGAATGATGATATTTTTATAGGTATTTACCCGTGAATAATGGGAGCTTACCTCGGGGTGTGGCTTTAGCCTACTTTTTGAGAGTTTTTGGACTACTGTATAGGTGGGTTGTATCCATATTGTGCGAATAAATACTTACCCTCAATGCTTTTAAACTATGAATAACATATTAATGATTTATAAACCGCTACTATTCCCTTTGTTATTTTTGCTTGGGTTAGCAAGTGCTCAGTCTGCTACGTCTAATAAACATAACAACCCGCCAGTTGAAATATTAAAAAATACTTTAGCTTTGACCTTTGCCACAGACGGCACATTATGGCGTGTATTGCCTGGGCCTGAGTTTGTCTATGTCGATTACTCTAAAGATCTAGGTCTAAGTTATAGTCAGCCGGTTAAAGTTAATAAAAAAGCGCAGAAAATAAGTGCTTGGGCAGAAAATCCTCCAGCTATTAAGGTTGATCAGAAAGGGCGTATTTACATTCTTTATTATGCTGATGAACAGCAAAAATCAACTAGTTATTTTAGTTATTCAGATGACTTTGGTAGAAGCTTTTCTGCTTCAAAATTAATTAGTGATCATGCCGCGACGGATATGCATTATATGGATAAAATGTTGTTAGATAAGCAAGATAATGTGCATTTCTTTTGGCATGATAAGCGTGATCAAGATAATAATGCTGCACTCGGTGCAGGCGCGCTTTCGTTGTATCATGCAAAAAGTGAGGGTGCTGAAAAGGATGCGCTGAATAATTCACTAATTTCGCATGCAGTTTGTAGTTGCTGTCGTAGCGCAGTTAGTTTGTCGCCGCAAGGTTTGCCCGTTATATTAATGCGCATGGTATTTGCTGACGGGACGCGAGACCATGCTTTATTAATGCAAAATAATCAGGCTGAATGGTCAGTGCCTCAGCACATTTCTGATGATCAGTGGGTGATTGATGCCTGTCCTGAACATGGGCCGGCTCTAGCCATAGATGAGCAAGGCAGAAGTCATTTGACTTGGTTTTCATTAGGCAATAAGCGGCAAGGGATTTTTTACGCACAAACTGATAATTATGGTGCAATGGTATCGGAACCGATGGTGATAGGTCAAATAGAGTTTTTGCCCAGCCATCCAGATGTGATTAGCGCAGATAAAAGGGTTGTGTTAGCTTGGACAGAGTTTGATGGCAAGGAAACCAGTCTTTATATTCAGCAATCGAATAATAGGGGGAATACTTGGCAAGTTGCTAAAAAGGTTTTTAGTACTTTATCGACAGCAGGCTACCCCCTGTTGCTAGCCTATAAGGAACGTATATTTATATCTTGGATGACGCAATTAGACGGTCATCGATTTATTGAGGTAAGTAAATGAAATTTGTTAAAACAACCTGTCTACTCTGCGTATTTTTGCTATCTACTGCGCATGCTCAGCAGTCAGAAATCAAATTATTCCAAGCAGATGCTTATCAGCACATTTTAAATACACATAAAGACGAGCCTTTTATGTTAGTGATTTGGTCGGTTACTTGTTCTGCTTGTTTATCGGAAATGGCGTTAATCCAGAAAATCCACCAGCAGAATTCAGAGTTAAATGTTGTCATGCTTTCTGTTGATGGCCCAGAATACTTTGCTGATATGCGTAAGATTATCGAAAAAGAAAAACTAGATGATGTGGAGCAGTGGGGCTTTGCTGAGGATAATTCACCTGCCTTACGGTATAGCATTGATAGTCGTTGGTATGGTGAACTACCGAGGACTTACTTCCTCGATAAAGCGCATCAAAGAAACGGTTTCAGCGGAGTATTAACTGCTGAGCAGTATAAGCTTCATATTGCAAAAATGAAGTCTAAAAACTAAGCTTGTTTGGACGATAGATTCCCCTTTGATGGGGCATGGTTTTAGTCTGATAGTGTCAAACATGTGCTAATTTCATAGTTTTATGTGGAGAATTACAGCAGGCTAGGTATTGCGTATCTTTAGATATGCTAAAAGGTCGCTATGTTGTTACCTGAATCCAAGTTATGTAATTTTTTCCATTGATGATCAATTAAACCTTGTAGCGGTTGGTAATTGATTTTATAGGACATTTTCTGGCAGTCGGCTATCCAGTAGCCTAGATAGAGCCATTCTAAACCCAATGATTTAGCGTGTTCAATTTGCCATAAGACGGCATAAACACCTAGGCTGCGTTGAGAAAGTTTAGGGTCAAAAAAAGTATAAACAGCTGATAAAGCATTATCTAAGAGGTCAACAATAGCAACGCCAGCTAATTCACCGGCACAAGAAAATTCGACAAACAAGGTATTGCACCAGTCACTAGATAAGAAGCTGATATAGTCTTCAGCGCTGGCATCGGCCATATTACCTTCGGTATGGCGACTGCGTTGATATTGTTGATATAGCTCAAAGTGGGCTTGTTCGAATTGCGCTGGTTTAATAACGACTTGTAGGTCGGTGTTCTTTTTGATCGTTCTGCGCTGTTGCCTCGATGCCTGAAAGTCATTTACGGCCAATCTAGCGGGAACGCATTTTTGACAATTTTTACAATAAGGCTGATAGGCGTGACTACCGCTGCGCCGGAAGCCTTGTTCAATGAGTTGTGCATAAATTTCTGTGCTCAATTGAAACTCAGGATGTATATAAGCGAACTGGGACTTATGCTCAGCTAAGTAACTGCAGTCTTGTTCAGTATCAAGGTATAAGGGGATAGAAATCATTTTTGCCAGGCGGTAGCGTGAGGTTTGTTTTGTAGGAATCTGCGCAATAATATGGCAAAGTCTGAGCGTGGCATTTCCTCTGCACCAAGGCTAGCTAAGTGGTCGGTATGCACTTGACAGTCAATCAATTGGTAGCCCCATTCAGTTAACTGTTGTGCCAGTGCAACAAAGGCAATTTTTGAGGCATCGGTTTTGGTGTGAAACATTGATTCCCCGAAAAAAACTCGGCCTATGGCAATGCCATATAAACCACCGACTAGCTCACCTTGAAACCAAGCTTCCATAGAGTGTGCATGACCTTCCTCATGTAAACGGATATAAGCGGCTTGCATTTCTGGGAGTAGCCAAGTACCTGAGTCTTGAGCTCTAGGCATGGAACAAGCTTGTATTACATCTGCAAAGGCGGTGTCAAAGCTGAGTTGAAATGTTTGTTTACGTTGTGTCTTTTGCAGGCTTTTTGACACATGCAATTGATCTGGAAAGACGACTAAACGCGGGTTGGGCGACCACCACAAAATCGGATCTTCATCACTGTACCAAGGGAAAATTCCCTGTTGATAGGCGTTAATAATGCGCTGTGTTGATAAGCATCCACCTACGGCGAGCAATCCGTCAGGATCGGTTAAGGCCGTTGATATGGAGGGGAAGGCTTGGTCAGCTCGATCGGGATCAAGAAGTGTTAGCATAAGTTAAATGTATGGTTTTGAGCGTAGCTAGTATTGTAATGGAATATATAAAAAGGTGGCAAAAATAAGCAAAGGTAGGGCGGACTTCAGTCCGCTAGTAAGGTAATGCGTTAAAATCTGGCGGGTTAAAGCACACCCTACGAAATCCTTTTGTTGGTGCTTATTATTTATTGGATATTAATGAAAAATAAAGGTGTTTTTTCTAGGAATATGCTATATTTGATTTTACTAATGAGAATGATTATTAATTAGATGGATGTTGATCCTTAGGGAGTAGAAAAATGGATATGAGAATACGAGGCCTAAAAGATTTATCGATTGGCGATAAAGGGCGTGTTACAGGTTTTAATAAACAAGGTAGGGCGTATCGAAAGCGTCTTTTAGCGATGGGCTTAACGCCTGGCACGGAGTTTTCTATTGTCCGTTTTGCGCCGTTAGGTGATCCAGTGGAGATTACTTTAAGAGGTTTTTCTTTGACTTTGCGCAAAGATGAAGCTGATATATTAAGTATAGAGAAGATTTGATGCAAACTGATTTTACTATTGCTGTTGTTGGTAATCCCAATTGTGGAAAAACCACTTTATTTAATGCTTTAACGGGCGCGCGGCAGCATGTGGGTAATTGGCCGGGTGTTACGGTCGAAAAGAAAACGGGCGAATATACACATCAAGGCAAACAGGTTGAGGTGGTTGATTTGCCTGGCACGTATTCTTTAGAAGCGGATAGTGAGGTTTCTCTGGATGAGCAAGTGGCTCGGGATTATGTCGCTGCAAAAGAATCCGATCTTATTATTAATATTCTAGATGCATCTAATATTGAACGTAATTTATATCTAACTTCGCAGTTAGTTGAAATGCGGGTGCCAATGATTATTGTGCTGAATATGATGGATGTTGTTGCACAGCGTGGCTTAGTTATTGATCAGCAGCAATTATCGAATTTATTAGCCTGTCCCGTTGTCGCTATTTCAGCGTCTACACGGCAGGGGGTTAGTGAATTAAAAACACAGATTAATCAAGCCGTACTAGACGCTCCTATCCCGCAACTAGATATTGAATATCATCCCGCCATTGAGCAAGCCATTATCGATTTATCTGTTGCTTTACAATCTAAGGCAGCCGAACAGCAGT
Source organism: bacterium (assembly GCA_030591965.1). Lineage (GTDB taxonomy): Bacteria > Pseudomonadota > Gammaproteobacteria > Methylococcales > Methylomonadaceae > Methyloprofundus. The sequence continues at coordinate 5,593 of JAUVAA010000108.1, read as the reverse complement.
GCGCTTTACGTTGGTTAGCTATTCGTTTATTAGAAAGAGATACTTTAGCGCGAGAAATTGCTGGGCCTGATTTGGTTTTGCAAGCCGAAACATTAGAGCGGGATATTGAACAAGCTACCGATGATGAAGTAGATATTCTAGCCGCAGATGCACGCTATGGATTAGTTAATAAAATCAGCCATCTTTGTGTCAATAAAAAGAACGAAGTTAGCCGAGGCATGACTCATAAAATTGATAATTGGGTGTTAAATCGTTATTTAGGTATTCCAATTTTTTTATTGGTTATGTATTTAATGTTTATGATTACTATAAATATCGGCAGTGCTTTTATTGATTTTTTTGATCAAGTAGCTGGTGCCATTTTTGTGGATGGTTTAGCTGTTGTTTTAACGGCCATGTCATTACCGGAGTGGTTAGTGGTGTTATTAGCTAATGGTGCGGGTGGCGGTGTGCAGGTCGTGGCTACCTTTATTCCGATTATTGGCTTTTTATTTCTGGTGTTATCGTTATTAGAAGATTCTGGGTATATGGCACGAGCGGCATTTGGTGTTGATCGTTTTATGCGCATGATTGGTTTGCCGGGTAAATCATTTGTACCGATGATTGTTGGTTTTGGCTGTAATGTTCCGGCGATTATGGCAACGCGGACGCTGGAAAGCCAGCGTGATCGGATTTTAACTAATATTATGAATCCGTTTATGTCCTGCGGTGCGCGTTTGCCTGTCTATGCTTTATTTGCTGCAGCATTTTTCCCTGTTGGTGGACAGAATCTGGTGTTTTTCTTGTATGTGTTTGGTATCGCTGTGGCTGTATTGACTGGCTTGATTATGCGCCATACTTTATTTAAAGGTGACTCCATGCCATTTATTATGGAGTTGCCCAATTACCATTTGCCGACCTTGCAAAGCATTGCCATTCGTACTTGGGATCGTTTGAAAACTTTTTTAGTTAATGCTGGTAAAGTCATTGTGCCAATGGTGTTGGTGCTGAACTTTTTAAATTCTTTAGGCATTGATGGGAGTTTTGGTAAGGAAAACACGCAAAAATCAGTGTTAAGTGAAATCGGACGCACTTTAGTACCTGTGTTCAAGCCTATGGGTATACGCGAAGAAAATTGGCCGGCAACAGTAGGGATTTTTACTGGTATCTTAGCCAAAGAAGCGGTAGTCGGGACTTTGGATGCCTTGTATACACAACTTGCACTAGAAGGCGTAGAGCAGGAGCCTGAAGTGTTTGATTTGCAACAAAGCTTAATCGATGCGGTATTAACCATCCCTGAAAATCTATTAGCTGTAGCGGATAATTTACTAGACCCTTTAGGACTAAATATTGGCAATGTCAGCAATAGTCAGTCTGCGGCTGATGCGCAGGACGTTAGTCAAGGAACGTTTGGTGAAATGCAGGCGCGCTTTGATGGTCAAGCGGGGGCTTTCGCGTATTTATTATTTATCTTATTGTATGCGCCTTGTGTTGCCGCAACGGCAGCTATTCAACGTGAAACGGGCACTAAATGGACGGTATTTGTCGTGGCTTGGACGACCGGTATTGCTTATATGACGGCAACGATTTTTTATCAATTAGCAACCTTTAGTCAGCATAGTGAGTCATCACTTTTGTGGGTGATTGGTTTATTAGGTACATTTTTTGCCGTGATATTTTCTTTCTGGTTAACAGGCAGAAATGAAGAAATACGAGAAATCGCATGATTTTATCGGAATTACGAGATTACCTAAAGCAGCAGCATCGCTTATCATTATTGGAAATGGCTAACCACTTCGATACCGATGCCGATGCCTTACGCGGCATGTTAAGTAAATGGGTCGGTAAAGGCAAAGTTAAACGTATAGATATGGGCGCGAGCTGTGGTACGAGCTGTTGCAAATGTGATCCAGCCATGACTGAGATTTATGAGTGGGTGGATAATGCTTAGCTATAATATGTACTGGCTGAAAATATTAAGACAAGTTGATTTTTTATGAAAAAACTCCCAATTGGCATTCAAACGTTCGCTAAAATACGCGACCCTGAAGAAAATTATGTTTATGTTGATAAGACTGATGTCATTGGTGAGTTAGTTAATAACGGTAGTTATTATTTTCTGAGCCGTCCACGGCGCTTTGGGAAAAGTGTTTTATTAAGCACTTTAGCTGAGTTATTTTCTGCTAATAAAAGTTTATTTTCGGGTTTGTATATTGAGGATAAATGGGATTGGCAGAAAAGTTATCCTGTCATTCGAATTAGTTTTGGGAGTGGTCAATTTAATACTAAAGCTTTACTTGATGAAGCTATTCTTGAGAATCTAAAAGCAAATTATGGGAAATTAAATTTGCATTATGATGCTAGCCTATCAACGCGTTCAAGCTTTATTAATCTCATTAAGCAATCTTCTAAGCAGTACCAAGAAAAAGTCGTTATCTTAATTGATGAGTACGATAAACCCATATTGGATTATATTTCTGAGCCTGACCTCGCTCGGCTTAATCGTGATGTATTAAAAGGTTTTTATTCTATAATCAAAGACTTGGATGAATACATTAAGTTTGTCATGATTACTGGTGTGTCTAAATTTGCCAAAATGAATTTGTTCAGCGGCTTAAATAATTTACAAGATATTTCTATTAATCAGAATTATGGTACGCTTTGCGGCTACACTCATGCGCAGGTAGCAGATACCTTTGCTGAGCACTTGCAGGGTGTGGATATGGATAAGTTGCAGCAGTGGTATAACGGCTATAATTATTTTGGTGAGCCAATTTATAACCCTTTCGATATTTTATTGTTTATTGCTAATAACAAAGAATATAAAAATTATTGGTGGGGGACTGGGAATCCGAGTTTTCTGATTGATAAGTTAAAAGAGCAAAATTACTACTTACCAGATGTACAAAATTTTATTGCCGATGATATTGTCTTGGATACTTTTGATGTCGATAAAATTGATTTGGTTGCCTTGCTTTGGCAAACGGGGTATTTAACCTTTGCTGGTAAGTGGGAAGGTTTCAATGGCATGCAGTACCGGCTGAAAGTCCCTAATAAGGAAGTCCAGCAATCCTTAAATACCTTGTTTATTGAGTATTTAACCCATCAAGGTCCTCAGCTTAGAGTCAACCAGCAGGCGCTTTATCAGAGTTTAGTAGATGCTAAATTTGATGATTTGAAAATTGCTCTTAGTGCCTTGTTTTCTAGTATTCCTTATAATAATTATGCTAATAAAATCATTGCTAATTATGAGGGGTATTATGCCTCAGTAGTCTATACCTATTTAGCATCATTAGGTTTACCGATGGTCGCTGAAGATGTCACTAATAAAGGTCGCATTGATTTAACGTTACACTTTCCTGATAAAATTTTCATTATTGAATTTAAAGTTGATCAGGCTGAAAAAGCGCTAGCGCAAATTAAAGCAAAAAATTATCAGGAAAAATACCTAAATCAAGGTAAAGCAATTTATCTGCTGGGTATCAACTTTTCTTCTGTAGAAAAGAATATTAGCGATTTTGAATGGCAAACCGTTTAGCGCTTAAAAAGCTTAACGAATATCGCAAACTGAGCTAAGCTAACTCTATATATTAAATATACGGAGTTAAAAATGGCTGAGCAGCAATCCAATGTTTTAATCGCTACGCTAACGGAAGTAAGGGGTGATGGTATGCAGGCGCGTGTTATTGAGGAATACGCGACTGATACACCTTTGCTGACTATTGGTAATGAGCAAATGTTGGCGGGTAGTATTGGCTCTTATGTTGTTGTGCGTCAGGCGAGTGTTGCAGTTCTCGCGCTAGTATTCAAAATGTGGCAAGAAGATCGGTTTGAGCAAGGAGAACGTTTATCGGATCGATTTTTTTCTTTAATTTCAGTCGGTGAATTAAAAGAAGATGGAACTTTTATTCGTGGTGTACGCCACTACCCAACGCCGGGTGCTAAAGTTTATGCCGTCGGTCTTGCAGAAATTAATGCTATTTTTTCTCAATTTCGTGAGTATGAATTCTTTATTGGTCAATTATCAGCGCATAAAGATTATCATTTAAGCCTAGATCCGCGGGCCTTGTTTGGTCGCCATTTTGCCATCGTCGGACAGTCAGGTTCAGGTAAGTCATGGGCCGTTACCAGTTTAATTCAAAATACTATTAAAGCCATGCCGAAAAGCAATATAATTTTGCTGGATTTGCATGGTGAATATTGTTGGAAAGATGATGCGGGTAATATTCAATCTGCTTTTCCCCCTGAAGCCGTTAATTATGTCGAAGCAACTGAGTTAGAAATGCCTTATTGGATGATGACTTATGCTGAGCTGGTTGATTTGTTTATTGATCGTTCAGACAAGGGCGCTTCTATTCAAATGGCTTTTATGCGTGAAGTGCTGCAGCAATTAAAACGCGAATCAGGGAAACAATTAGGCTTAGGTGTTGTCTCTGTGGATACACCAATTTATTTTTCTTTGGTGGAAATGTATCGCCAGTTTAAAAATGCCAATGAAGAGCGGAAAGATTTTGGTAAGGTAGAAGGCGCTTTATTTGGGCAGTTCGATGAATTTCTAGTGCGTATGCAAAGCCGTTTTAATGATGTGCGTTATGATTTTTTACTTAAACCTAAAAAGCGTAATAAGTCAGAAACGATGGCAGATTTACTACGTGAATTTGTTGGTTTAGGTGCGCATAAGGCGAATGTTACGGTCATTGATTTAAGTTCCATCCCTACCGATGTTCGACCCGCAGTTTCGGCTCAAGTAGGGCGCTTGGCTTATGAATTTAATTACTGGAATCCTAGGCGACGCGAATTTCCGATTACCTTGATTTGTGAAGAGGCGCATGCTTATATTCCGCGAGAAAAGCATGGTCAATACGAAGGTACTAAGCGCATGATGGAGCGTATTGCTAAGGAGGGGCGTAAATACGGAGTGTCTATAGGTGTTGTGAGTCAGCGGCCGACTGAGTTGTCGGAAACGATGCTTTCTCAATGTAGTTCATTTATTTGTTTACGTACCAGTAATCCCGATGACCAGGCTTATATTAAGGGGTTAGTCCCTGAGGCTGAAGGGGATTTGACGGATATTTTGGCATCTTTAGGTCGAGGTGAGGCGCTAGTATTGGGTGAGGCTGCTCCTATGCCGACACGGGTGCAAATTTACAAACCTAATCCTGAGCCTAAAAGTAATGATGTGGATTATTTTACCAGTTGGCGTGAAGGGCCTGATGATCTAGATGTAAATGAAATTGTTAAGCTTTGGCGTACGCAAACGCGTAAATAGGTATTGGGTATTGTTTTTTGCGTAGTGGTGCAATTGTTGACTTAAGTCAAAAGGGCTACTCATTTAGGAATGAGAGGCAAATAATATGCGAATCTTGCATTCTGTGGGAGTGGCTTTAGCCACGCAATGCGACTAAAGTCGCTCCCACATTGTTTTGTATAATCCCACGCGATTTAATCGCGGTTCCTTAAAGCGAGATTTATGCAGGTTTTTATCGCACAATAAGTTTCTTGCCGTCAAAAGCTCTGATAGGAGCAAGCAGAAAGCTCTTTTCCCCTCTGTTGTGGTATAAAATTTTCTAAAAGCAGGTTTAGCTGAGGTAGATTAACGGGTATGGATTTCACT
>JAUVAA010000210.1 GCA_030591965.1 bacterium | reverse complement strand
TTTTCTACTAATAAATCGCGGATATCATCGGCTTCATCATCAGGGACGTGGCGTAAAGAAAAGAGTAATAAAGCCATTTTATTGTTTCTCAGGGTTATTAATAATATTTTGTAAAATTGACCAGCGTGTTTTATGTTTACTGGCACCTTTGCCTTGAATCCAGTAGTCGTATAAATGCTCTTTGTTGCCAGTCGATTTTTGGATCTCCAGCCAACTATTTAACATAGCTTGTAAGGCAAGGTTGTTTTTTTGCACGGCGTAACCGATTGGGAAGCGCTGTATTCTTGTTGGATCAAAGCTGACAGTGTATTTGGGGTGCAGCATCACAAGCGTCATGCCTTCTTCTATGCTGCTAATAAAGCCATCAAAGGTGTTCTCTGGGGCATTAAAGAATATTTTAGGATTATCAATTTTTTGGATTTCAATATTTGGGAACATCTGCTTAATATAGGTTAAGCGTGGATAATGATCCATTGTCGCTAATTTTAAATGCGTGGACTTGGTAAACTTTGAATAATCGGAGAATTCTTTTTTACGGTAATCTTTTACAATGACGGCGGTTGTTAAATTTAAGGTTGGTTGAGTATAGAGTACGGAGTTTAGGTATTCGCTGCTGATATGTACACCTGAAATAACCATGTCAATTTGCAAGTTATCTAAGGCCTGGTAAAGGTTTTTAGCTTGAGTAAAGGGAATGAACTCTAAACTCACACCTAATGAAGAAGACAAATGGTTCGTCATTTCTATATCAAAGCCGACCAGTTTGTGCTCATTATTATAAAAAGAAAAGGGTACGCGAGCTGGGTTATAGCCGATACGTAAAATCCCACGCTTTACTATCGCTTCGGGCGTAGGCATAGAGAGTTGATTTTTATTTGTGTCCTGCAAATTGTATAAGATTTTCTGTGGAGCTTCCCAGTCAACTTGCATTTGTTTTAATTTTTCACTGGCATCTATTTCTGTTGTAAAAAAGTGAGTGAAAAAAGTTTGGGTAAGTAATACTGAAAAACTAATAGCAAGTAGACTAGAGCCAAGAAATAATAAGATTTTTTTAATTTTAATCTCAATAAGTCCGAGTAAATAGGCTGTTGAAGATAAGGTAAAAGAAATTAGAAAAACAGCAGAAGCTAGCGTGGCAAAACGCTTGGTTAAAATGTCACCAGATAGATAAAGCTGATACATATCACTGGGTAGGTGTAGGTAGCTAAGTAAAAAAGGAATACTGATATGTACACTGGCAAATAAACTAAATAAGCCATTAAATGCAAGTGAAGCCTGTTGTCCTGAATCTAATTCCGTATTGCTGAACCAAGCGGAAAATAAGAGAAAGGTGAACGCTAATAACTTACCTACAGCCGGAAAGTTAAAGGCAATTGGAATAATAATTTCATTGTACTTATCGCTGTCAGGTGTGCGTAGTTTATGTTTTTCAAAAATGTCATTACAGGCTTCTGACATGACGGGGATAAGAATAAATAAATTACCTGAGGCGAATGCAGTGATTAAAATACTACGACAGCCTTGAATGATGTCGGCATATTTAAATGGGGTAATGGCACTTATGAAAAATGGAATAATCCAAAAGGCTAAAATTAAAGCGGTGACAATATAAACTGTAAAGTAAATTTGTAACTTTTCAAAATCATCCGCGGCGATTGTACCTGCCGCAGAGGCAGAAATAGCAAAAATACCAATCGGTAAAAAACGCACAATGCCTTTGGTTATTTTATTAAATGCTTCAAGTAATACTGTCGCTGGATTAAGGAATTGTTGCTTTTCTTTGATGCTAACTAATGAAATACCGAGTAATAAGCTAAATACGACAATCGCTGGAACGGTATTTTCTGATAGTGATTTAAAGGGGTTGGAAGGAATATATAAGTCTAAATAATTAACTTGTGGTATTTTCGCTATTTGAGAGGTACTGAAAAAATCTTTACTTTCCCATAAGGGAAAAGCGTGCGCCATTGAAAAAATAGTAATGAGGGTTAGCGCCCATAAAGAGAGCAACATAAGAATGAATTTCTTAGCAATCTCTCTGGATTGCTCATAACTTAAAGAACCTACACCGGTAACCAGTGATAAAACAATATAAGGAATAATGGCGACTTGGAGTAGCTTAATAAAAGCCATGCCGACGATGTTGAGCCATGCCACTTTTTCACCAAAAAATAGCCCTGTAAAAATTCCTACACTCAGGGCTAATAAAACTTGACTAGAAAATGAGAGTTTAAAGTTTTTAAGCATTTAATTTAGTAATCCTTTGTTAATCTTGCACCAGTGCTTGAAGAATAAATAGCCGAGGAGATTGGTCGGTTTCCTGCATGCTATGAATAATTGTAATAGCAAATTGATGGCTGTTTAATTGTTGATACCAGTTAGTAACGGTGGTCATTTCTTCTTGTCCCCCCGTATGACCAGGGTAGCATAAAATACTGATGATACCGTTGGGAGAGAGTATTTTAAGTGCCTGATCTAAAGCGCTTAGCGTACTCATTGTTTTGGTAATAATGGCTGTATCGCCGCGTGGTAAATAGCCGAGATTAAACATAATAACGCCCATTTTTTTATCGGCTGGAATATGCAGGCATATACGTTCATGACTATCGTGGATTAACACAACTTTATCAGTAAAGTGATGTTTTCCTACTTGCTGATAAGTCGTATCAAGAGCGGCTTGTTGTATATCAAAAGCATAAACTTTAGCGCTGTGCCTAGCTAAAAACAGTGTGTCGTGACCATTACCCATAGTGGCATCAAGCGTCATGCTATCTGCTGATAGTGCGCCTTGAATCGTTTTATGAGCTTCAGTGACTAATGAGTGCTGAGTGAAACGCGTACTTAACATTAGGATAAGGGCTGAATAATAGTATTTTGTGCAGGCTGGCTATTATCTAGCCCAGGATAGTCTAAAGTATAGTGCAAACCTCGGCTTTCTTTGCGTGCTAAGGCACTTTGAATAATTAAGTCAGCGACAATGACTAAATTGCGTAGTTCTAATAGATCACTGCTAACGCGATAATGTTGATAATAATCATTAATTTCATTTTTCAGTAATTCTAGTCGCCGTGCAGCCCTCTCTAAGCGCTGCGTAGTGCGCACAATGCCCACGTAATTCCACATAAAGCGGCGCACTTCATCCCAATTATGTGCAATCATGATTTCTTCTTGCGACTCAATCACTTGAGATTCATCCCAGTCTGGGATTTCAGGTAAAGGCCTAGTAAGATCTTGTTTTAAAATGTCTTCGCAAGCGCGATCAGCAAAGACTAAGCATTCTAATAAGGAATTACTCGCCATGCGATTGGCTCCATGTAAACCGGTATGTGCAGCTTCACCTAGCGCATATAAGCCCGAAATATCCGTACGCGCATAATCATCGGTCATCACGCCACCGCAAGTATAGTGTGCAGCAGGAACAACAGGAATAGGGGACTTGGTAATGTCTATATTAAATTCAAGACATTGCTGATAAATAGACGGGAAGTGGCTTTTAATAAAGTCAGTAGGTTTATGACTAATATCCAGATAAACACAGTCTATACCGTGTTTTTTGATTTCATGGTCAATGGCGCGGGCGACTATATCACGCGGGGCTAGTTCGGCGCGTTCATCATAGTGTTGCATAAACTGCGAGCCATCCGGCAAAATTAGTTTAGCGCCTTCACCGCGTACTGCCTCACTAATTAAAAAGGAGCGAGCATCAGGGTGATATAAGCAAGTAGGGTGAAATTGCATAAATTCCATATTGGCAACGCGACACCCTGCACGCCAAGCTAAGGCAATGCCATCCCCCGTAGATATTTGCGGATTAGTGGTATACAAATAGACTTTACTCGCTCCACCTGTGGCAATGGCAACAGTATTGGCTGCAAGCGTTTTAACTTGATTGTTTAGCGTATCTAATACATAAGCACCGATAACCCGTTGTTCGCCCACACCAAGTTTTTTACTAGTAATTAAATCTACCGCATTATGATGCTCTAATAATTCAATATTGGGGTGTTGCTTTGCTTGGGTTATCAAAGACAAGGAAAGTGCTTTTCCGGTGGCATCGGCATTGTGTACAATACGCCGTTCTGAATGTCCACCTTCTTGATTTAGATGTAATTCCGATTCGCCTTTTTTATTTTTTCGCTCGGTAAATTCCATACCTTGTTGATGTAAGAAATCAATGCTTTTTTTTCCGTAGTTGACCGTTAGGCGAACTATTTCTGGGTCACATAAGCCTGCTCCAGAAATTAAAGTGTCTTCAATATGCGATTCGATCGAGGCTTCTTGCGCATCTAAAACAGCCGAAATCCCGCCTTGAGCATAGAAGGTGCTGCCTTCGGTTAGAGCAAATTTAGATAAAACAGCAACCTGACAATGATCTGCTAATTTAAGTGCTAAGCTAAGCCCCGCACCACCACTGCCTATAATAAGAACATCGTAGTTTTTTTGTTTAGACATTGCGTTGTTGGTGGGTATGAAGCGGTGAAAAAAGACAAAAATAAAGTATCATGGGTGATTATTAGCTATACAATGCCGGTCCGTTATAAGTGGCAGAAGATCTTGCATTATATCTGTAGTG
>JAUVAA010000218.1 GCA_030591965.1 bacterium | reverse complement strand
ATTCCAATGTTGCATTGGATTTAACTAAGCTTTCAATCGCCTTTAAACTGGCATCCACCGCACCACTTCCCTCAGCCGACCCCGTCATCTCTTGATCATGAATCCGTATAGTGACTGTTGAACTCGGTGTCTCACCCGTTTCAGAACAAACCTTTAACGCAATTAGCTTAATATGTTCTTCTTCAGCATCCGTGCTTACTTCAGAAATAAGTGCTTGAAGATCTTCATCAAAAATCTCATGCTTTTTATCTGCTAATTGTTTGAAACGAAAAAAAGCATCATTTAATTCTTCTTCACTACTAAACTCGTGCCCCAGTTCCATCATTCGGCTCTTAAATGCATTTCGTCCTGAGTGCTTACCCATGACCATACGATTTGCTGACCAACCCACATCTTCGGCTTTCATAATCTCGTAAGTTTCAGGGTTTTTTAGCACACCGTCTTGGTGAATTCCTGATTCGTGTGCAAATGCATTCGCACCAACAATGGCCTTATTAGGCTGCACAGGAAAACCTGTAATTGATGAGACCAACTTAGAACAGTTTAGGATTTCACGCGTATCCAACGCTGTTACACACGGAAAAACATCATGTCGGGTACGAATCGCCATCACCACCTCTTCAAGTGATGCATTACCTGCGCGTTCGCCTAGTCCATTAATAGTACATTCAACCTGTCGCGCACCATTCATTACAGCGGCTAATGAATTAGCAACTGCCAGACCTAAATCATTATGACAATGCACTGAGAAAATGGCCTTATCCGAATTAGGAATACGCTCCATTAAATTGGCTATGGTTCTACCAAATTGCTCAGGTACGCTATAGCCCACCGTATCAGGAATATTTAGCGTGGTTGCTCCAGCATCTATAACGGCCTCTAGAATACGGCATAGAAAATCTTCATCAGAACGCCCCGCATCTTCAGGGGAAAATTCGACATTATCGGTATACTGTCTCGCCCGCTTAACCGCCCTAACCGCGTATTCAATCACTTGCTCAGGCTGCATTTTCAATTTCACTTGCATGTGAATGGGAGAGGTCGCAATAAAGGTATGAATACGTGAACTATTGGCACCTTTTAGGGCTTCGCCTGCTCTATCAATATCTTTATCCAATGCACGAGCAAGGGCACAAACAGTACTGTCTTTGACTGTATTAGCCACCGCTTGAACGGCTTCAAAATCACCAATACTGGCCACAGGGAAACCGGCTTCAATAATATCTACTTTTAATCGTTCTAGTGCTCTGGCAATTCTAACTTTTTCATCACGCGTCATCGACGCGCCAGGGCTTTGTTCGCCATCACGTAGCGTAGTATCAAATATAATTAGTTTGTCTTTCATGAGAACTCCATCCATGAAACATTTTCAACGTAAACGTTGATTAAAAAAGGGATTTGTTTTTAGAGTGTAAAGATTATATGCCGCTAGGGCAAAAATCTTAATAATAAAGTAGCAGAACGGTAGAGAGACAGACATGCAAAATCATCACCCAGAATAGGTGCCTGATAGATTTGCATATTGTTAGATTGAATATTCATAGGAGATTACTATACTGCATAGTTATAAGCCGCTCAAGCAAGAGTTTTATGCTTTTCTATTTTTTCGTTTTTGCTTAAGTGTTAATAAGGTGATCACAGGGCCAGAAACAGCGTAACCCAATGCAATCAAGAACAGCATGATCTCAGCTTCTGCCATAACAAAACCGATACCTAGCATTGCTATAATGGCAACCACAAAAGGCACTCTGCCTTTTAAATCTATTTCTTTAAAACTAGAGTATCGAAAATTACTCACCATTAACAAACCTGTACAGATAGTTAATACCAGTGCTATATATTTTATAGACTCAACATCGTAGCCCATTTCAACACTTAACCAAAGTCCCCCAGCTAATATGCCAGCCGCCGCCGGACTAGGTAAACCTTGAAAATAACGTTTATCAGCCACTTCGACCTGAGTATTAAATCTCGCTAGCCTTAATGCACCACCTGCCGTATGTACAAATGCAGCAAACAAACCCAGTTTACCCAAGCTTTCAAAGGCCCATAAATACATGACCAAACCTGGCGCAACACCAAATGAAACCATATCTGACAAGCTATCGTACTGTACGCCAAACTCACTTTGAGTATTGGTCATACGTGCCACACGCCCATCTAACCCATCTAAAATCATGGCTACAAAAATAGAAATAGCGGCCGTTTCAAATCGCCCATTAATTGCAGAAGTCATTGCATAAAAGCCTGCAAACATAGCCCCTGTGGTAAAAAGGTTGGGCAATAAATAAATTCCGCGATGACGAACTGCTGGTTTTTTTTGAGTCATAAATTTGAATATAAATAGTTTGATTATGTAGGAGTGCCGCCCTCGGCACGATTGATAATAGATATCTTTTCCAAACTTAAAGACTTAAGAGCCTTATTTAAAATCGCGCCGAGGGCGGACGCTCCTACAATAAATGGCTAGTGACTTGTTTCTATTTTGTTACCTTTCGTTTGACCCAACTCAGCCAAAACATCAGTAAACCAAGGTGTATCAATATCAAAAGGTTTACCGCCTTTAATACGTGGAAATTCAATTGCACGTAATACAAAATCTTGATCATCATCATGCCCAATGACACCCGCTTCTCCGCGTAATGCACATTCAACTGCTAAATCAGCACATGATTTAATTAAACGAATATCTTCTGCATTAGCTGCTGATGCACGCGCATAATAACCTGACTTCTGAATCAAAGTTTTTTCTGCACCAATCATTTCAGCAAATTGCTCACCAAACCAGGCACCTGGATTGACTGCATCTAATTTAACATGTCCAAATGCATCTCTTGGTACATCAAGACCTTTCGCTTCCATTTCTGCAACAATCGTTTCTACACCCGCTCCTTCAGAAACAAAGATATTAACGCAATCGACTTCGTCCATAATTTTACGTAGACGTTTCGCTTCTGCTGCAATATCAAAACCCATTTCAGGAATAAAAACACCATGTACTTCATAACTTTCACGGCTTAAGCCTAATGAAGGCAGCCATTCACAGTTATCAAGAATTTTACGATATTCAGCGGCTGTTGCGGCAGTTAACCAACCACAACTCCGCCCCATCACTTCATGTACGATTAACATACGTGGGTTTGAGTTGTTTTCAGCCACCACATTTTTAAAGAAATGTGCGCCTTGCTCTGCTGCAGTCCATGCACCTAATGATTGCTTAATAGGAAATACATCATTATCAACCGTTTTAGGTAGACCAATAACCGTTAAACCGTAATCATTATCAGCTAAGAATGCTGCTAAATCAGCGGCTGCCGTATTAGTATCATCACCACCGATAGTGTGCAATACATCAACATCGTCTTTTATTAATTGATCAGCTGCTACTTTTTGAGGATCTTCACCTTCTTGAACTAAGCCACGTTTCACGCAATCAGCAACATTAGTTAATTTCACTCGACTATTACCAATCACTGATCCACCAAATTTTTGTAGCAAACCTGCTTTTTCGCGCATTTCTGCATCTACTTTGTACGAGTCACCTAGCAACAAACCTTTATAACCACTGCGATAGCAGATAATTTCAATTGAAGGATCAATTTCGTTATAGCGTTCGATAAGACTACCAATCGCTGAGTTTAAACATGGCGCCAATCCGCCTGCAGTTAGAAGTGCTACTTTTTTAGGTTTGCTCATAATAATATTAATATTTTTTTATTAAATGGACAGGTAGGTTGGATGAGCGATAGCGTAATCCGACATAATAACCTGAATTTTTTGTCGGATTACGCTATCACTCATCCAACCTACGCAATATAGACGAATATAACATTTAGCTTGGTTTGTT
>JAUVAA010000192.1 GCA_030591965.1 bacterium | reverse complement strand
ACCATTAATAAAAATGCGGTACCCAATGACCCTGAGTCACCTTTTGTCACTAGTGGTATCCGTGTCGGTACACCGGCACCAACATCGCGTGGGTTTAAAGAGGATGAAGTCACCGAAATAGCGGGCTGGATGTGTGATGTGATGGAGAATATGGACGATGATGCGGTGATTGCGGCGGTACGTGAGAAAGTGACTGTTTTATGTGGGCGTTTTCCTGTGTATGCATAGTACTTGCATTTTTCTGTAACCTGCATATTATACGGATTCAGGCATCCCTATGGACAATGATTATCATAAAGGACAATTAAAACGCTGGAATGAAGATAAGGGCTTTGGTTTTATCTCAATGGATAATAGTAAGAGAGATGTTTTTATCCATATTTCAGCATTTAAGCGATTGATGAGTCGCCGCCCTATGAATGGTGATGTGATTATTTATCAAATTCATACTGATAATGATGGCAAAAAGAGAGCTGTTAATGCCAGGATTGAGGGTGTTGCAGAAGCTAAGCCTAAACTTGGGTCTAAAAGAGTCAAGCAGCAGAATAGCCGTAAGTCGAAAAGAGTTGGAGAATATGGTGGACGTAAATCGTTTGCTAATACTTTTTCCATTATTCTATTAATATATTTAGCTTTCTTTGTTTACAATAAAGTGACTGAGGTTGACCAAGCACCCGATATACCAAAGGCAAGAATAATTTCAGCTCCGTTAAAGCAAAGAAACGCAGCCAATTACAGTTGTAATGGCAAGATATATTGCTCTGAAATGACATCGTGTGAGGAGGCGACTTATTATCAGAGGCACTGTCCAGGTACTAAAATGGATGGTGATGGGGATGGGGTGCCCTGTGAGAGTCAGTGGTGTAGTTGGTAATATTGAAAAAACAAAGCTATTTTGGATAAATAAAAATGGAAAGCATCGAAATTAAGGGTTTTCTAAGCATAGATCATGCTCATTTAGAAATCAAAAAAATTAATATATTGATTGGCACACAAGCTCAAGGGAAGAGTGTAATTGCCAAATTGGTATATTTTTTTAAACGTTTTTTTCCTGAAATTTTTATAGGGTCGATTAAAACACAGAATCCAAAAAGAGAGGCTGATAAAAGAAGTCAAGTTCAGTTTGAAAAGATTTTTCCACGATATGCGTGGGCAGATCAAGAGTTTTCGGTTTGTTATCAATATGACAGTTATGATGTCACGATTATAAAAACCAAAGAAACACACTTAGCTTTTAATTACTCAAAGGAACTAGTCGCTTATCAGGTGGCTTTTCAACATGACTATGAAAGTGCGTATCAACAGGCTGAACAGGCGATTGAGTCATCAGGTAATAATGATTATTTAACAGCAGTGGATGTGGTAGATGATGTTTTTGAACAAATGATAAAGGAAAAAATACCTAATTCCTTGTTAAGTCATTCATCTATTTTTATACCCGCAGGGCGATCTTTTTTTGCAACTTTACAGAAAAATATCTTTTCATTTCTTAGCAGTGATATTGAAATAGATCCACTTATCGAAGAATTTGGTGCTCGCTATCAACATGCCAAAAGGTTTAATCGACAAAATTCTTTGAATCGTTTAAAAGTAAATGAAGCTATTGGCAAAAAGATAGAAAATCTTGTTAATAATATAGTTAGAGGAGAGTATCTTTATGCTGATGATCAAGACTGGATTGTAAGTCAGGGTAAAAAAACTAATCTAGCTCATACTTCCTCGGGTCAGCAAGAATCATTACCAATGCTACTTATTTTAAAAACTTTTCCTCTAGTTTTTGGCAAAAAAATAGCAAGTACTTTTTTATAGAAGAGCCTGAAGCGCATTTATTTCCCACCGCACAAAAACAAATTATTAGCCTGATTGCAACGATTCATAACAGTACAGGTAGCTCTTTTTTTATTACCACGCATAGTCCTTATATTTTAACCGCACTTAATAATCTAGTCGTAGGGCAGGATGCATATGATAAGGCGAAAGCTAGCGCTAATACGGAGCAATTAAATAAATTGGCAGAAGTCTTACCTGTAGATGAGCTGATTCACTTAGAGGATGTATCTGCTTATACACTCAATAATGGGTTGGTCGAGTCTATTGTCGACAAGGACGATCGTTTGATTGGTGCAAATTTATTAGATGCTGTTTCGGATGAATTTGACACAGCCTTTGGTGTAGCGATTGATGTTTTGTATGGAGAGAGTTAGTGGAGTACGGTCATTGCGCTCAAGAATCAAAGAATAAAATCATTCTTGCAGAAGAAAATAAAAGAAAGCTGACTATCAATAACCCATCAGGAAAAATAATTAGAAAAATTCAAGTAGATGGTTGTTTGCCAATTAAACAGGGTAAGCGTTGTGATTATATGTTTGAAATTAATGTGCCTCAGAAGTCAGTAACGCAGGTTATTTATCTGGAATTAAAAGGTTGTGATATAGAAAAAGCCTATGAACAATTAATTGCTACGATTAATATTTTTCAGGCCGAACATAAAGGTTGTAATAAAGAATGTCATATTATTGCTTCAAGAGTCCCCAAAGCAGGGGCAAAAGTACAGCAATTAAAAGTTAAAATATTAAAAACCAAGCAAGCTAAACTTTTTGTCAATACGAATAAGGCTGTTATAAGCGTTTAATTCAATCCATTTTTTGTTCGATACCTAGCAAGTAAATATCGAATACTTTCCAAATCTAATTACCAATATTAAATTAATTCATTTAGGAAAAATTATGTCCGATATTGAAATTGCCCAACAGGCAAAAATGCTGCCTATTATTGATATAGCCGCAGAAAAACTAAATATTCCCGCTGAGCATTTAGACCCTTATGGTCACTACAAAGCCAAAATATCTTTAGAATATATTGATAGCTTAACCGAGCAACAAGATGGCAAATTGATTCTGGTCACTGCTGTTAGCCCGACACCTGCAGGTGAAGGTAAAACCACGACAACAGTCGGCTTAGGTGATGCCATGAACCGCTTGGGTAAAAACACTATTATGTGTTTACGTGAGCCATCACTTGGCCCATGTTTTGGCATGAAAGGTGGCGCAGCTGGTGGCGGTTATGCGCAAGTTGTCCCTATGGAGGATATTAATCTGCATTTTACGGGAGACTTTCATGCAATTGGTGTCGCGCATAATTTATTATCAGCGATGATTGATAACCATATCAATCATGGTAACGACTTAGGGATTGATTCACGCCGTATTAAATGGAAACGTGTTGTGGATATGAATGACCGGGCTTTACGTCATATAACTGTTGGTCAGGGTGGGTCAGCAAATGGTTATTTACGTGAAGATGGTTACGATATTGTGGTTGCTTCAGAAGTGATGGCTATTTTATGTCTAGCGACCAGTCGTGCAGATCTTAAAGAGCGTTTAGGTCGTATTGTCATTGCTTATAAAATCGATAAAATCACGCCTGTTTATGCGCGTGATTTAAATGCACACGGTGCAATGGCTGCTTTATTAAAAGATGCAATTAAACCAAACTTGGTACAAACGCTGGAAAATAATCTTGCGATTATTCATGGGGGACCGTTTGCTAATATAGCCCACGGTTGCAATACCGTTACTGCCACTAAAACAGCTCTAAAATTGGCTGACTATACGATTACCGAAGCAGGTTTTGGTGCTGATTTAGGGGCAGAAAAATTTATTGATATTAAATGTCGCATGGCGGGTTTAAAACCATCGGCTGTTGTTTTAGTGGCGACTGCAAGAGCTTTAAAGTCACATGGTGGTGTTGCAAAAGAAGGTTTAAATAATGAAAACCTCGAAGCTTTAGAGGCAGGTTTTGTTAATTTAGAGCGTCACTTAAATAATATTACCCAGCACTATGGCTTGCCTTGTGTTGTGTGTATTAATCATTTTACTTTCGATACCGAAGCAGAAATCGCATTAATCATAGAAAAATGTGCGGCCTTGGGAGCAAAATGTGTCGTTTCTAAACATTGGGCTGAAGGAGGGGCAGGTGCAGAAGATTTAGCGAAAGAAGTGTTAGCTATCGTTGATAATCGTGAACCTGGATTTACTTATGTTTACGATGATAAGCTACCACTGTGGGAGAAAATTGAAGCGGTTGCAACAAAAATTTATGCTGCAGCCAATGTCACTGCTAGCCCGAAAGTAAAAGCTGAAATTATGGCGTTACAGGAACAATACGGCGATTTTCCGGTTTGTATGGCTAAAACGCAAATGTCTTTTTCCACTAACCCAATGGCAAAAGGTGCACCGTCTGGTCACACGGTAGAAATAACCGAAGCAAGATTAGCCAATGGGGCAGGTTTTATTGTGGTTATTGCAGGTAATATGATGACTATGCCGGGTCTACCTAAAGTGCCTGCGGCAGAGCGGATTGATATTACTGATGCCGGTGTGATTACGGGGTTGTTTTAAGGCTAGGCAGGGAGGCACAGAATAAAAAAGCTTGATCTTTTAAAAGTGGAAGATATATCTTAAGTCTGATATTTTGGAGGGACTTTAGCCGCGGCTGTTCGCATATACCATCGCGGTTAAACCCCCATCACTCAACTGCCACAGTTTAAACTCAGAGGCTGTGGAAATATTGGTATTTTATCTTAAAGCTGCTTACTGCATTATTCTTAATGAAGGGCGACAAAAGCTTTATGGGAATGTTGGTTACCGTATTATTGAAGCCAATTTACAAGAAATATTAAAGCAGCCTCAGGCAGAGGCGAGCTGGTGTTAGAGGGTTGAAAGGCTGCCTTTAGCAGCAGCCTAACGGTATGCGCGTTACCTTAACTCTTTAACCAGCAATAAAACCAGCAGGCTCATCAATCACTGGGTTAGTCAGTCTTCCAACCTTCTCAATTTCAATTGTGACCACTTGCCCAGCTTTCAAATAACCACGTGGTTGCATTTTAACACCCACTCCACTGGGGGTGCCCGTGGCGATTACATCCCCAGGCTCCAGGGTCATTGCCTGGCTTAAGTAGGCGATCATTTGATAAATATTAAAAATCATATGCCTGGTATTAGAGGATTGCCGCAGCTCATCATTCACCCATGTCTTTAGTGTCAAGTTATGTGGGTCACTAATTTCATCAGTTGTGACGATCCACGGGCCCATAGGTCCATGGGTATCAAAGGATTTTCCAATTACCCAGGTGGGGGTACGAAATTGCCAGTCACGCACGGTGACATCATTAACAAGGGTATAGCCCGCAATGACTTGATGTGCATTTTCTAGTGACACATGGCGGCAACGTTTACCAATAACAAATGCAAGTTCAACTTCATAGTCTAGTTTTTCTGATACTTTAGGTCGATGTATTGCATCGCCATCAGCAATGACACAACTACTGTGCTTGGTAAAAAAAGTAGGATATTCTGGCTTTTCTAATGCAGTTTCGGCAATATGATCGGCATAGTTCAAGCCTATTCCTAAAAATTTTCCTGGCCTGGGAACTGGGGCGAGTAATTTAACTTTATTTAATGGAATACGTGCTTGCTGACTATCAATTAATTGTTGTAGTGCATTTAATGCGCTTTGACCAGTGGCTAAAAACTCCAGCATTGTTTGAGGAATACCTTTTTGTGTCAGGCCATCTACAACTGAATCATCAATAACTGCACCAACTCGACTTATATCTTGATATTTAAATGT
>JAUVAA010000202.1 GCA_030591965.1 bacterium | reverse complement strand
TTTATGTTTGTCAGTAAGTTATTAGCTAAATATTGGCCTTCTCAGCCAGCAGAAATGCTGCGTATGCATCAGTATTTAGCGCAAGCATTGGCTCAATCCTTGGTCGGTTCTTGTGTGTTTATTGGCATGGCTGAAGCGGCGGCGGGTTTAGGACAAGGCGTTTATGAGGCTTATTTAGAGCAGACAGATCAGCCTGAACATCTTTTTATTCATACCTCGCGTTATTTTTTAAACGCGATTCAGGTCTTAGACTTTCAAGAACAACACAGTCATGCTAGTCAGTTTTATCTCTATGTACCGCATGAAACTGATTTAAAAAATACCTTTTTGCACGCGCAAACTTTAGTGCTAATTGATGATGAAGTCACAACAGGTACGACTTTTGTTAATCTAATTGCTGCTTATCAAAAAGTAAACCCACAGTTACAGCGCGTGTTAGTGGTCAGTATTCTGAGTTTTGTCGATGCACGACGCCAAGCACAGATTCGGCAATTAGTGGGCGTAGAAGTTCAGTTTATCAATGCCTTATCAGCTCAGATTGACTTTAAACGCGATGCGAATTATCAGTACACACAAATACCTAATGTAAACAGCAAGGCAGAATGTAAACGTCAAAACCTATCGTTAAAAGCAGGTCGCCTAGGTATTCATGGAAAAATGATATGGGATAAAACTGCATTACAGGGGTTAATGCAAACGTGGCAATCTGGCGCGAAAGTTTTAGTGTTAGGCACGGGTGAATTTATGCACTTGGCTTTTTTAATCGCTTATTATTTAGAGCAACAGGACTGGGATGTAAAAGTACAATCCACAGCACGTTCGCCCTTATTAAAAGGCGAGGCTATTCGGGAAAAAATAGTCTTGCAGGATAATTATGCCGACAATATTCCCAATTATTTATATAACGTGCGTGCAGGGCAATATGATCACATCATTATTTGCCATGAAACGCCTTTGTGTGCGTCTTTAACTCAATTTGCACAGCGGTTAAATGCAGATTTACTTTATTATGCCGATGGAAAAATTTCTCTTTCTTGATTTAGACGACACGGTGTTTCAAACCGCCAGAAAATGCGCGAGTCTTGATCAAGCGACGCCAGCGAGTTATAACCTTGCTGGTGAACCCAGTTCTTATTTTTTACCTAAGCAACGGGCATTATTGCAAACCTTAGCAGAGCAATGGCGTATTATTCCTACGACTGCGAGAACTCAAGCCTCTTATGCGCGGGTTGATTTAGGCGTGGCTTGTTTTGATGGGGCTATTTTAAATCATGGTGCCACTATTTTAGATGCTGGTGGCATGGAAGATAGTCAATGGCGCGCAAAAATAGATTCGCCTTTAAATGCCTTGTCGGCTGCATTGCTCGCCATCAAGCAGGCTATTGAATGTTATGCGGAACAGCAGACGCTCGACATATTAGTGCGTATTACCACAGAATCTTCCCTAGATTATTATGTGGAAGTGCGCCATCACAGCGCCGATGCTTTCGCATTGCAAGCCTTATTGCAGGACTATATTCAGCCTTTATTGCTGGACTATAGCGACTTTCAGGTTTATTTAAACAATAATTCTTTAACGATTTTGCCGCATTGCGTGAACAAGTCGCATGCAGTTGAGTACCGTATTAAAGCTTTAGAACAAGAATATGGTGAAATCGTCACGATGGGCATGGGTGATAGTTTGAGCGATGCGCCTTTTATGGCTTTATGTGACTATGTAATGACCCCGAAACACACGCAACTACACGGCTGTTTAGTATGAGTACTGCTATATTTACTGGTAGTTACAGTGCCGATGATGTGCATATTTTACTGAAAGTGATTGATGTGCCTGATACTTCTGTTCAGGAAAAAGAACGTCGTATTCAGCAAGAACAGCGCCATTATAGTGAGATGCTAAGCCATGAAAGTTTGCCATCCGCGCAATACATGCAGTTATTCCACCAAGCTATGCTGGATAATAAAATGCAAATGGCAAGAGATTGCTTTTGTTTGGCGCAGAAAATTTCAGAACGTCGTACAGGTGATATTGTTCTGATCTCTTTGGCGCGTGCAGGAACACCTGTGGGTGTGGTGTTAAAGCATACCTTGAGTCAGTATTTTCAGCGTAATGTCAGCCATTATTCCATCTCGATTATTCGTGATCGGGGTATCGACGAAAATGCCTTAAATTATATTTTGGCGCGACACGCTGACAGCAGTATTGTCTTTGTCGATGGCTGGACAGGTAAGGGCGTTATTGCCCGTGAGCTAAAACAGAGTGTTGAGGATTTTAATCAAGACCATCAATGTCATATTGATTCCGGCTTATATGTTTTAGTCGATTTAGCCGGTGTTGCCGCGGTGGCTGCCAGTGCGGAAGATTATTTAATTCCCTCGTCGATTTTAAATGCCACCTTATCGGGCTTAATCAGTCGCTCGGTTTTAAATGCCAACTATACTAATGCACAGGATTTTCATGGCTGTGTTTTTTATCAACAGTTTGCAACAGCTGATTTATCTCAATGGTTTGTGGCCGAATTATTGGGCTGTATTGAACTGTTACGATTAGGCGCAGAGCATGACAAACAGGCAGAGATTGACTGTATTGCTTTGCAACAGCAATCTAAAGCATTTATTGCCCACATAAAACAGCAATATAAGGTCAGCGATGAAAATAGAATTAAGCCAGGCATAGGTGAGGCAACACGAGTTTTATTGCGCCGCGTTCCAGATTTAGTGTTGCTGCGTGATAAAGATGATGTGGCCGTGGCACATTTAAGTATACTGGCAAAAGAAAAACAAGTAACAGTACTGTATCAAGCCGACCTACCTTACCGGGCGGTGTCTTTAATTAAAGATGTAAGTTAAATTTAATAATAATCAACAGAGGACAATAATATGAGTTTAAGAGATTTAATGGATGGCTTAAAAGAAAAAGCAAATGAGTTAAAAACAGAGGCTTTAAAATTTAAGAATAAAGACTTTTTACAAGCGGCAATGGCAGGTTCTGCTTTATTAGCGTTAGCAGACGGTGAAATCTCACCCGAAGAAAAACGCAAAATGGTTAAGTTTATCGAAAACTATGAGCCATTATCAGTTTTCAAAACAACCGATATTATTGGCGCATTTGGCGACTTCGTTAATCAATTAGAATTTGATAATGACTTAGGTGAAGCTAAAGCTTTTGAAGCAATTGGAAAAATGAAAAACAATAGCCAAGCCGCGCGTTTAATTATGCGTTTAGTGATTTCTATTGGTGCAGCTGATGGTGATTTTGATGATCATGAAAAAGCGATGGCGCGTCGAATCGCAGTAGAGTTAGGTTTGACTGCGGCTGAATTTGAGCTGTAAATAGCATTATTACGCACTCAGTTGTTTCACTGAGTGCGTATCTCTGAGGGGGCAATCGAGCCCGATCCTTTTGATTTTCTTTTGATTACGCTATGGTTGACTCCAGCGTGCCCATAAACCACTGTTTACTGAGCGTACATCGTTAGCGCCGGTCAATTCCATTTCGCCGCATGATATGTTGCCGAAATCCAGCTGGTCTTTCATCAGCTTCTCAAGCTGTGCTTTCGTCATGCCCCGCGTATGTGATGTGAGCAGAACAAACTCAGGTTTGTCGGTCAACAGTGCCTTGCACTTCTCCAGAGTAGCGGGGAGATCTTTTTTAATTTTGTACTGTTCGCCTTTGGTGCCATGTCCGAAGGAGGGTGGGTCGAGCATGATCGCATCGTATTGACAGCCACGGCTAATTTCACGGTCCAGAAATTTATTAACGTCCTCAATGATCCATCGGATAGGAGCTTTGTCCAACTGATTCAGCTTGGCATTTTCTCTTGCACGCGTTACCATCGATCGAGAGGAGTCAAGATGACATACCGAACAGCCGGCACGCGCAGCGGCAAGTGTCGCACCACCTGAATATGCGAATAGGTTGAGAACTTTCAAATCTTTCTCTGTTGCCGATTTCAACGTGTCCGTAATCCAATCCCACAACAGGCGCGTTTCAGGAAATACGCCAAGATGACCGGCGGGCGTGGGTTTGAGCTTTATTGCTATACCGTTGATTGTAACATTCCAACTCGAGGGCATACCGTTCTTGCCATGCGTTGTCCATCCGCGTGCCCGCTCAAAAAATGCTGCGGAAGTCATCCATAAATCAGGTTTCTGTTTCTCCCAGAAAGCTTGATCACATGGGCGGGACAGAATTATATCACCAAATCGTTCAAGCTTCTGGCCTTCCCCGCTATCCAGTAATTCATATTCGTTATGCATTTCTTCGTCACCACCAGTAGTCGCCCCTATTTAGGCATAGATATCTCGTAAGTCATGGCATTCAGCACCCGTATATTCTGAACCACCATGTACCATTTGATATTTGTCGTTATCTTCGTTTTGTAATGCCAAGTTATAATATTACGGCAGTCAACATGCTTTATTTTCCACTAAACACTTTTTTACTCCGTTCCCAGAGGAGATATAAATTTATTGTTGATATTTCTCAGTCGATACTCTATTTTCCCCTTACTTCGATATAACTCTAACGCTTCAATACGTTCATATCCATAGAAATAACAACTCTAATGCGTTGTTAAAATATTTACCGTCATCATTCAACAGAAGAATATCTGGAAGGTAGCATTTTATAGTATCAACATATGAATGACCAATAGATTCATATGCCAGAACCTCGTCGGCAACACCCGAAACAAAAAATGTAGCAAATGTTTCTAGCGCGTTGTAGACAGCGGTACTTTTACTCGAGAGTTGAATTATCTTTTGTGATTTTAAGTCGCCATAAGCCAATAGTTGTGATAACTACCAGAACAGGACTACTTAAGTAATATATTGTTTATAGGGCTGTAATTTTTTATGCCTAATAATTAATTTAACAAGTCTGTTCAATATCTAAAAGTGGCAATAGTCATATTTTCTTTGTTCTTTTAGCTCTTTTAATAGCGTGGTAGTAATCTAAGTTTATTTTCTCACTATCCAACCTTGCAATATCAAGGTGCAATATCAAGGGGTCTGTATCAAGGGGTCAGCCAGCTTGATTTACTGCTAAAAGTTAGTTATTATCTTTAAATGGCTAGATTACCCAGAATTGTTGTTCCCAACCAGCCCTTGCATATTATGCATCGGGGAAATAATAGACAAGATATTTTTGAAAC
>JAUVAA010000128.1 GCA_030591965.1 bacterium | reverse complement strand
CTTTTAAACTCCCACACTAGCTCATTATTTTACTAATGGCTTCAACTAGAAAGACCAAGATACATCCCCGAACTCGGATGATGATTTTATCACCTTCTTTGAGTGCAAATTAATCATACAAACTAGGAAAAAGAGCAATCAATAAAAAAGCCAAGCTGCATAAAACAGCTTGGCCTGACTACTTTTTATAAATTAATCCAGTTTAATGAGAACCACCAGCTTGATTTTGTATTTTTTCTACCGCATCACCCAAGGTAAAACTACCCGGTTTCATGCGCGGCGGATACTCTTTAAACGTCGCCATAAATTTCCCTACATAATCTGCAGCGGGTAAAAGCAGGTATACGCGATCTAACATCCAATCATAATAAGTATTCGATGTTTTTTGCGCACGCTCATAAGGATCACGGCGTAAATTGAATAATAATGGCACACGTAAAGGCACAAAAGGTTCTGCCCATGCTTGTAACGTTCCTTCAACTCGTTGCTCTAGAAAAATGGCTTTCCAATCACCATAACGTAAAGCCGTTAAATCACCATCATCTGAGAAATAGAAGATTTCTTTACGCGGGCTTTTATCCGTTTTACCGGTTAGCATCGGTAAAACGTTATAACCATCAAGATGAACCTTATACTTTCTGCCGTTTGCTCTATAACCTTTGAGTAGCTTTTTCTTAACCTCAGTATTACCTGCTGCGGCTAATAAAGTCGGCATCCAATCCATATGGTGGACAATTTCATTAGAAACCGTATCGGCTTTAATTTTTCCCGGCCAGCGTACCATCGCAGGAACACGCCATCCGCCTTCCCAGTTGGTGTTTTTCTCGCCACGGAAAGGCGTCATCGCCGCATCCGGCCAAGTATTCATATGCGGGCCATTATCAGTAGAATAGAAAACTAAGGTGTTATCTGCAATTTTCAAATCATCCAATTTTTTCAGAAATAGACCAATATGGCGATCATGCTCAACCATGCCATCACTGTATTCATCCTGCCCTGAAATACCTCTTAACTCCGCTTTTACATGGGTACGAAAATGCATGCGTGTACCACTCCACCAGACAAACCAAGGCTTGCCTGCTTTATGTTTACGATCGATAAAATCTAATGCAGCCGCACTGGTTTCATCATCAATCGTTTCCATTCGTTTTTTAGTTAATGGGCCTGTATCAGTAATTTTTCCACCAGCAATGGAATGAATAACGCCGCGCGGACCGAATTTCTTTCTAAATTCTGGGTCTTTTGGGTAATCTTCGTTTTCGGGTTCTTCTTCCGCATTCAGGTGATATAAATTACCTAAGAACTCATCAAAGCCGTGATTCGTTGGTAACATTTCATCTCTGTCGCCTAAATGGTTTTTACCAAATTGGCCGGTTACATAACCTTCTTGCTTTAAAAGTTCCGCAATGGTTGGGTCTTTTTTATTAATCCCTTCTTTAGCCCCCGGCATACCCACTTTGCTTAAACCAGTACGAAAAACACTCTGCCCTAAAATAAAAGATGCACGTCCCGCCGTACAACTTTGCTCGGCATAGTAATCGGTAAACATCATGCCTTCTTTGGCAATACGATCAATATTGGGTGTTTGATAACCCATCATGCCTCGCGTATAAGCGCTAATATTAGATTGACCAATATCATCGCCCCACATCACCAAAATATTCGGTTTATTAGCGGCATTAGCAGGGTTAACTAAAAGCATCCCCACACCTAGCACACTAACTGTGAGTGTTTTTATCAGTTTCATTCTATTTCCTTATTGGTTTATGTAAAATTAATATGACACGAGCCCATATAAAGCGTTTTTATTTTTAAGACTTTACTTTTTACTCTATGCTTATTCAGATACTCCCTGCTGACCTAGGAATTTACTTATTAGAAATTCACAGAAAGGCTAATAGCGTCTCCGCGCTGTTGTACGTCTTGCTGTACGCCTTGCTACACCAGCAACGCTCACTGGCGTTAATGGACGACCGACGACAGCTTCGGCACTCGAGATCACACTATGAACTCCTGGGATTGCCATCCGTTCTCCGATTTCAGTTCCAACAATAAACACTAGCCCAGAAATCAAGGGGATAGCGATTCGTTTTAACATATTCATTTAGATACTCCCATCTTAAAATTCTCTGGCAACCCATCAGTACCCTTAAGGTCTTTCAGTTCTATCTTATTGGCCTGCGTTGTGTTCTTGAAACTGAAATCAACTCCAGTCTGCCAGTCTCTTGTTTGAATAGTATATTGCGGTCCATTACTAATAAGCTTAGATGTAATGGTATATCGTAATGGATAAGGGTGCTCTCCTTGTGCAATCCAGATCTGCCAATCAACCTCTTTTTTCCGAAAAGCAAGGAAATCACATTCAACACCATTGATCACACCACTGCCAAGATCCTTTATATCGATAACATCTAGCATCAGCTCATCGTAAGAATTTGGTAACAGCAAATCTGCCGCAGGTATAGGTCGGTCATACTTAACTCTCAACTCATCTACCAAATGACTAATGTTGCCTGGTATCTCAACTTGCGTATAGGAATTTAGATTTTTCCCAAGTAAAGTCAGTACTTGCCCGTCAAAGAACATCTCAACATCCACAAATCCACCGGTTCGCGTAGTGCGGATCTTATTAGGCCGCTCCATAGCAACGTCACCTGAACTCATAAGTGCGAGTTTCTGCCCATCCTGAGTGACAATCTCGTAGGCGATATCATATTCAAATGACAAAGTCTTTTGTGCGGCAAGATAATCGGACATGCTTTTGAGTATCCTTTTGGCATCAGCTTCATCAGCACTTGCCTCCATGGATATACCCAAAACCATCGTTAGAGACAGCCCCATAGCGATCAGACTACGCGTAGAACGACTCACTAATTTTCGTGTTTTTTTCATAACAAAACCCCTTTTTTAATTTCAATAAAAATAATGCTACAAGCTAAAATGACTCGATGTTATATAAAAGTTTGCATGGCTATAAAGCGATGCTTTATGACGCTACCTACTCATAATTAAGCATAATGCTTAGTCATGAGTAATGTAAAGTGTAGACCAGTTCTCATTATGTGTATAATTCATTTTATTCATTAGAACCATGTATTTTATGCATCATGATTGATTTAAAACGCTTACATCACGCTCGCACCTTAGCAAGGCACCGTAATTTCGCTCTAGCTGCTAAAGAACTTGGGCTTTCGCAATCAGCCTTAACACGAAGCATTCAGGGGCTTGAAGAAGAGTTAAGTGTGCAATTGTTTAGCCGTGAGCGCAAAGGAACGACACCGACACCCTTTGGCATTAAATTATTGGAACACAGTGAAGTGATCGCTAATCAAATGATGCAATTAGAGCGTGATATGCAAGATCTTCAAGGTGTGCGGACCGGTACGCTCAACCTAGGCGCAGGCCCTGCCGTTGCAAAAATATTTCTTGGTGCAACAATTGGACAGTTTAATCAGCAACACCCGAATATAGATATTAACGTTAAACTGGGTAATATCCCTAGGCTTTATACTCAGTTACTTGAAGGGGACATTGAATTTATTGTAGGCGACTCTTTGTATTTAAACCCATCGCATAAATTAGATATACAAGTATTTCCACGCCACCCCATTTATTTCTTTTGTCGCCAAGATCACCCGGTTTTACAACAAACCGATCTCAATTTAAAAGCTATTTTTCAATACCCATTTGCCGCTCCTTATATGGCGCAACATTATAAACAGGCTTTAATTAAGCGTTTTGACTTGGGGAATATTAAGGCGGAACGACTCTCTTCTTGTTGTGATATTGAATGTGACAATATGGATATTTTAGAGTCGATAGTACAACACAGTGATGCCATTTCTTTTTACATACCTTCTCACCGAAAACTTCCCGAAGCACTCGCTCTAATTCCGCTTGACGTACCAGATTTAAAAACTAACTATGCCGTCCTTCAGCTACCTGGTACAACGTTAAGTCCGCAAGCCAATGCATTTATTAAGCAATTATTTATATCTGAAGCAAAGCAGATATACAGTGAAAACTAATCAGTAGTTTCATCCACCGTAACAAGCAATTTATTTGGTTGACTGAAATTCATAAACTAGCTTTACCTGTTAGAGATATTTGTCTCTAACTTACAATGTCTGATCCGAGTGAGCTGATAGTCCGCGGTAGGCGAAGGGAAACTTGCCCATGCTGGATTTTGGGCATGGTCGAGGTGAACGCAAGGACGTACTGAGGCATTATTGATTCGCCGCGTGGCTAATCGTTTTTTGTGACAAGAGTCCCAAAATCTATCATTAGGCGCGCGGAGGAGGTTGTAAAAGTATTATGCTTTTAGCCTCCCCCCTTGAGAAGCATAGGTATCTACATAACTTTTTTCTGGTTACGTATAACTGTCAGCTTAAAACTAAAGTCTCTTGTAGCCCGATATGGAGCTTACGGAATACGGGAGGTTTGGAACGGCTATCCCCGCATTCCGTAAGCTCCATATCGGGCTACAGTTGAAGAGAATCAAAGCTTTATCTATTTTGCCTGTAACTTCTCATTAGTCACAGGCAAATTCCTATAAAAATACCGTCATTCCCGAAGTCTTTTGTCGGGAATCTACGCTGAACTTGGATTTCTGCTAACAACACGCAGGAATGACGAGCAAAAAAATCATCTATACCTCGGATAATGAGAAGTTACTTTTCCCTCATCCAACCTTCTCCCGCAGGAAAAGGTGCAGACTTGTGTAAATACCTAAGCTTGATAAGGAGGGGAATTATACCGAATACTTTCATAGCCTCGGTGGCGCGCGCCTAAGCCTTTCTAAAAAATTAACTAATGCTACAAATA
This sequence comes from bacterium, assembly GCA_030591965.1. Lineage (GTDB taxonomy): Bacteria > Pseudomonadota > Gammaproteobacteria > Methylococcales > Methylomonadaceae > Methyloprofundus. The sequence continues at coordinate 4,034 of JAUVAA010000128.1, read as the reverse complement.
TCCTCAATAGTTTAGTCATTAATGACTAATCAGTCTCCTCTAATCCCATCTGGTCGGTACCATGATGATCATGGACCTGCTCAGCACTTTCCACTGGCAAAGTCATACTCTTCTGCTCTTGATAAATATGCAAATCTTGCTGTGGATAAGGTATCGATAACCCTTCTGCATCAAAACGCACCTTAACATTGCGGGTAATATCCCAATACACCGTCCAGTAGTCAGCCGTCACAACCCACGGACGACAAATAAAGTTAACCGAAGAATCAGCCAGTTCATGTAACTGAATAACGGCTTCAGGGATCTCCAGCGTTAGCGGGTGCTCGTTGACAATTTCTTCCAACACCTGCATAGCTAAATCAATATCATCCCCATAACCGATACCAAATACCATATCAACACGCCGCTCTTTACTAGCGGAGGCATTAGTGATGACATTACCCCATATTTCGTTATTAGGAACAATCATACGCTTGTTGTCGAAAGTTGTGATCGTAGTAGAAACTAGGTTAAGAGAACTCACCTTGCCGTTGATTCCTGCCACTTCCACCGCATCGTTTACATCAAAGGGACGATAAAACATAATCATAATACCGCTGGCAAAATTACTCAGCGTACCCTGTAGAGCAAAGGCTACCACGAAGCCAGCCGCACCAATAACGGCAAGTAATGGCGCGATATCAACTTCCAGCGCAGAAAGGCCCAATATAATACCTATGGTCATTATTACTCGAGAAGTCATACTGACAAGAAAGTCAGTGAGCAGCTGCGATTGATTTCTAGCCAATGCTAGCGCTCTGCGTGCCATTCCACTCAGAATACGAGCTAACAACCAGGAGGCAAAAATAATAAAAGTGAAGGTTCCAATATTGATTGCCCAGCGCTTACCACCCTCTTTGGAGGTAAACCAGCCCTTAATACCAGCAAATGAACTTTCTGCATCAGTCGTATCCAGTTTAATACCACCGACAGCATCGATATAGCGGCGGTAAACAAGTACCACTTCTGCCTCCATACCATTTGCACCTAAACCCGTCTTTTGATTGATTCGTTCCAGAACAATATTAAGGCGATCAATCTCGGCAGTTCGTATGGCACGCAAATGAGTCAGTTCTTCCATCGCAGAATCTTTCTCAGCATCCGCTTTCGTCACGCTAGCTCCAGCCAGCGCATTTTCAGCTTCTTCCTGCTTTTGGTTCAAAGATTTGATACGCAACTTAGCGTCTGCCACCTTATGTGCCGAAGCTTTAATCAGCTTAAGCCAACCATCTCCTTCAGTTTTTAATTCCTCCACAGTTAAGGGAGCCATCATGATATCGAGTATATCAAGTGATATTTTTGGGTCTGTACTGGCCAGTAAGGCTTGCCTCTGATCCGTTTCTTGGGCAAAAACGGGGAGAGAATTGATCATTAATAAAATTGATAGAATCAAAACGAGAGGTTTAAAAAAAGAAAACACTATAAAAACTCCTTAAAGTTAAAATCTGGACATAGCCCTTTAGCATATATTTCAAGCCTCTGCTCCAGAGGACTTGTTAACAGACGTCCTAGCAACGCTGTTTAATAGTTCAATCGCATTCACTGAGGTCTTTTTCAGTTTTTATGCTTTTAGCCACTCCGCATACAAAAGCATAAAGCTCTTTTCTATTCATAACTGCTTAACCGGTAATATTAGAGATTAATAATAAGCAATTACACAAAATAAATTACAGTCTCAAAAAACCGCACACTTATTGATTTTTAAATATGGGATGGGACGTAACATCAGTTAATAATGTGGAGGCCTTTCATCAGCCGCCGACATCCCATTAGCTGATTGCGATGCCGAATCAGATAAGTCTCTCACTCGCCCTAGCAATTGCTGCGTAAGGCGCTCTAAAGCATCAATCTGGTTTTGTTGCTCACAGACAATATCGTTTAATTGTGTAATGGTATCTTCCTGATAAGCAATTTTTATTTCCATGCTAATAAGGCGTTCTTCATCCATAGCCATTATTTTATATACGAACAGCAGTAATCTGTTGGCGTTTTAATTTTAAGATCAAACTTTGAATTAGCTGGTACTTCAAATGATTCACCCGCTTTAATTGTTAGCCACTGATCATTACCTGGTAATAAAATATCTAAATCACCCGCCATAATTTCCATAATTTCTTTAGCTTCTGTACCAAAGCTATACTCACCTGGCAACATTAAGCCCAGTGTTTTTGTTGATCCATCAGCAAATTGCACAATACGACTACTCACTTGACCATCAAAATAAATATTCGCTTTTTTTACTACAGTAACGTTGTTAAAGCTTGTCATTGTTTCCTATCTCTTTTTTTTGTAGTGTTGTTTTATAATTTTTTAAACGCAATTTTTGCTTCATTCCATAAAGCATCTAACTCCGATAATTCACATTTTTTAACTTCACGCCCTGATTGAGCTACTTTCTGCTCAATGTATTCAAAACGCTTGGTGAATTTTTGCGTGCTTTTTTTCAATGCTTGTTCTGGGTCTACATTCATATGTCGTGCCAGATTAACTGCGACTAATAATAAATCGCCAATTTCTTCTTCGGTATGCTCTTGATTACCCGACTCCCAAGCTTCTTTTACTTCATCTAACTCTTCTAATACCTTGTCATAGACCGGCTCGACTTCTGTCCAGTCAAATCCATGGTTAGCCGCTCTATCTTGTATTTTCTTACACTGTACTAATGCCGGTAAATTCTTAGCTACACCCGATAAAATCGTATGATTTTCAGCTTCTTTTTCTGCTCGTTCAGCTGCTTTTAATGTTTCCCAAGCTTGCTTTTGTTCGGCTTCACTGGCATAAGTCACATCAGAAAAAACATGTGGGTGACGACGCGTTAATTTATCAGCAATACCGCCTGCTACTTGCTCAAAATCAAACAAACCTTGCTCTTCGGCAAGTTGAGAATGAAAAACTACTTGAAACAGCAAGTCCCCTAATTCACCTTGCAAGTCCTGCATATCATCGCGCTCGATCGCATCAACAACTTCGTAGGCCTCTTCCAATGTATAAGGGATAAGGCTGGTGAAATCCTGTTTTTTATCCCATGAGCAACCAGACTTCGGATCTCGTAATTGCTGCATGACGTGTAATAATCGTTGGGTATTTTTCATAGTCATTACATATCAAAAGTATGCATTTTATCATCTAGCCGTGGCCAAGCAGAAATTACCGCCTTAACCAGTGTGGCTAATGGAATAGCAAAAAACACTCCCCAAAACCCCCATAATCCACCAAAAAATAAAATAGCAACAATAATAGCCGCAGGATGCAGATTAACCGCCTCAGAAAAAAGCAATGGCACTAAAACCACACCATCAATAGCTTGTATGATGGAATAAGCAATGGCAACATACATAAATTCATCACCACCAAAACCCCACTGAAAAAAGGCCACGGCTAATACTGGAAAAGTAACCAAGGTTGCGCCTACATAAGGAATAATGACTTGCAGCCCCATAAACACAGAAAGTAGCATCGCATAATTCATTCCTAGTGCAGAAAAAGTCATATAACTGGCAAAACCTAAAATGATAACCTCAACAAACTTACCGCGAATATAATTTCCCAACTGCATATCCACTTCTTTCCAGACATTCAGAGATAACAGTCGATCTCTCGGCAAAAATTGAGCAAACCAACTTAATAAAATACTTTTATCTTTCAAACAGAATAAGATCAAAACAGGCACAAGAATAAGGTAAACCAGCGCGCTAATAATACCGACGACAGATGAAGCGGAAAGCGTCAATAAGTCCTGCCCATAGATCAACGCTTCTTCTTGAATAGCAAACATTAAGTCTTTTAATTTTTCAGCAGAAATAAATTGCGGGTACGCTTCAGGGAGCTTTAGAATTTCCGATTGTGAACGCTTAATAATTTCAGGCGTGTGTTGTAATAATTGCTTTAACTGTTGATACACCATCGGCATTAAACCAAATAACAAATAACAAAACGCGCCCATAAAGGCAGAAAACACAATCAACACAGAGGGTAAGCGTTTTAACTTATGCTCT
>JAUVAA010000150.1 GCA_030591965.1 bacterium | reverse complement strand
GATTGAGGGAGGATCTATAAAAACATAGGTCTTTGATATTATTTAGATTTTTATTAAATATAAAACCTCCCCTAGCCCCTCCTTGATAAGGAGGGGGATTATACTGAATACTTTCACAGCCTCGGAGTTTAGGAACGAGAAGATGAATAATGAAATTTTATAATTTAGTGGAAAAACAACACTACCTACCTCGACCTCTTGGCGGCCCAGGCTTTCTTTTAGTTCTTTCAAACGGATCTTTCTTTTCGTGATTACGCCTATCAGGTGCGCCTTTCCCCTTCTTAGCAAATGGATCGTTATTTTCTCTCGGTTTATTTACCCTAGCTTTATTCTGCGGCACTCTTGAATTAACAGCGCTCTCGAGTCGTTCCAACGGCAATTTAACAAAAGTTAATAAATCATCCAACTCTTTGGCATTTAATTCATAACACTGTCCTGCCCCTAAACCGTCTGGCAAAAAGATAGGTCCATAACGTACACGCATTAAACGGCTTACCTGAAACTCTAAGGCTTCCCATAAACGTCGTACTAAACGATTACGCCCTTCAGTAACGGTTACGTGATACCAACTATTTGCACCTTCTCCACCGTTAAACTGAATATCGTCAAATTTCGCAATACCATCCTCTAACTCAATCCCTTTCTTTAATTGAGCAATATTGTCTGCAGTCACTTCACCTAAAATACGCACAGCATATTCACGATCAATTTCTGAAGAAGGGTGCATTAAACGATTAGCTAACTCACCGTTATTAGTGACTAATAATAAACCTTGAGTATTAATATCTAAGCGACCTACTGCAATCCAGCGCCCCTTCAAAATCTTAGGTAATTGACTAAAAATTACTTTACGGCCTTGCGGATCATTACGCGTCACCACTTCACCCGTAGGTTTATGATAAATCAGTACACGAGTCGGCTGCACGCCAAAAACTTCCCACTTTAAATGTCGGCCATTTAACTGTAATTTATCGCCAGCTTTCAGATGATCGCCTAACTGAACTTTAATGCCATTAATAAGTAATCGACCTTCGGTAATCCAACGCTCAACTTCACGACGCGAACCTACACCGCCGCGCGCTAATACTTTTTGAATTCGCTCTCCAGCAGCATCTGCTGCAGGCGCTCTCTTAGATTTAGCAGGGGGAGACGCAGCAACATCTGGAGTTGTATTTTCAGCATTTTCCTCATCTGTTTGATAAGGCTTTATATTAATAACGGGGGCTTGTGTTTTCACGTGTTTTATCTTTTTCTGGATTTGTTTAAAAATCAGCTAAATATATTAGCTAATGACTTAACTTGTAGGGCGAACTTTAGTCCGCTTTTTAGCAATGGCGAACTAAAGTCCGCTCTACCATTTTTATTTGCCCATATTAATGGGTATGTGTATTTACTTACCTGGAGAATTACCCCACAGGATTTTATGTAATTGTAATTGAAAACGCACAGGCAATTGGTCACGTAAAATCCATTCAGCTAATTCTGTCGGATCTTGTTCACCCATGCTCGGAGAAAATAAAACCTCGCACTGTTTATCTAATTGATATTCATCTAGCTTATCTTTAGACCATGCATAATCTTCAGCATTACAAATGACAAACTTTAACTGATCTTTAGCCTCAAGATACGGCAGGTTAGTATATAGGTTTCGAGACTCTTCAGCCGAAGCAGGTGTTTTCAAGTCCATAACTTTAACAATACGTTGATCGACTTGAGATACATCAAGCGCGCCACTGGTTTCTAAAGAAACGATATAGTCTTTATCTGCTAATTGCTTAAGTAACTCTAAACAAGCGGGCTGCGCCAAAGGTTCACCGCCCGTCACAGTAATATATCGCGTTTTATATTGTGCAACTTGCGCAATAATATCAGCGATACTGGTCATTTCCCCACCAGAAAAAGCATAACTGGTATCACAGTATTGGCAACGTAAAGGACAGCCTGTTAGACGAATAAAAACAGTGGGCATGCCTACTGTTTTAGATTCTCCTTGTAGTGAATAAAAAACCTCACTAATGCGTAAATCGTTATGTCTCACTAAGCTTACTGCCCCATACTCTGTAATTTTTTCTCTGCCATATGCGCGGAAGTACTATTGGCATAATCTGTGGTTATTTGCGTATATAGCTGCTTGGCTTTAGCTTTGTTATTTTCTGCTAAATAAATATCTGCTAGCTTAAGCATTGATGTCGCCGCTTTTTCGCTCTGTGGAAACTGAGTAAAAACTGCCTCAAAACTTTTCTTAGCAGCGGCCTTATCCTTAACAACGGAATAAACAGAAGCTAACCAAAAAGTGGCATTATCACTATATTTTCCCGCGGGATAATCCTGTAGAAATTTTTTAAATAAGGTTATTGCTTGCTGATAGTGGCTATTTTTAACACTCTCAAACGCCTTATCAAAATCAGCTTTTTCAGTCTTTTTTGATTTCACTCTTGGTTTTGGCTTAGCCGCTTCAATCGCAGCCTTTCTTTGCGCTGCGGGAACGGCCAAGTTCCCTTGAACTGAACTATTAGGGCTAGTAGTAATTGCAGTAACGCCACGCCCTGTCTCCATACGCTGTATGCGAGCATCTATATCAGCATAAATATTTTTCTGGCGTTGCTTTAAATTAGTAATTTCATAATTTTGTTGCTCCACCAAACCTCGTAACTGCTGTAGCTCAGTTTGCAAACTCTCAACACGCCCTAGCATTTCCAACATAGGTTGATTGGATGTCGCTCGACTAGAATAAGAAGCACCACTGGCATAAGTCGAATTATTGATGATCGGCGGTAAAGGCCTAGTTTCAGCCTGTACGATACTTACTGTAGACAAGGCTAATATTAAAGGTAATTTTTTCATTATTTATACACGACCTCTACTCGACGGTTAAGCGCAAAAGATTCATCAGTATGGCCTGAAGCTACTGGTTTTTCCTCACCATAACTAACGATATCCATCTGATTGGTCATAACACCAATCAACTGTAGTATTTTAAATACTGATTTAGCACGCTGCTCACCTAAAGCAATATTGTACTCACGCGTGCCTCGCTCATCTGAATGCCCTTCTAAAGTAATACGTTGATTCGGGTTGGCCATTAAATAATTTGCGTGTGCTTCTAATATCGGCACGAATTCATTTTTCACTTGACTACTATCATATTCAAAATAAATGGTGCGCGTTGACAAAGGGCTGTTAGGGTCTGAAAATTCAGGGCTTTGCATAAGCGCATCAATACCTTCACTAATCTGATTATCTACTCCAAGCTCCGTTACCTGCAGACCATCGGCATTATAAGTATTGCTATCAACACCCGAACGATCATTAAGAGAATTCAACATATTCTGCGCAGAATCATCCTCCTCACTTAAAGAATCTTTATTAAAAAGACTACAACCGGATAACAATGTTGCAATAAAAAAAGCGACTATACCTGTTTTAAGTTTCATATTCCTAACCTTTGTTTGTATAAATATTGACGTACCATACTATCCTTATTTACGTGGCGCCCACGCCGGCTCTCGCACCATACCTTCAGTATGCTGTATATCTTGTTTGCTCGCTCCATCGAGGGTAACGGTTGCTAAAATATCATCATTTCCTTTACGCCGCGCATAAATAATCACTTGGCCGTTAGGTGCAAAACTTGGTGATTCATCATGCGGGCCATTACTTAAAACTGTTGTTACTCGGCTTGCTAAATTTTGTACCGCAATACGGTAATTACCTTGCGCCCCTTGCACCATGACCACAGACTTACCATCGGCAGAAAAACTACCGCGAGCGTTATAATCCCCATCAAAAGTAATTCTCTCCGCAACACCGTGGCCATTGCTTGCCATAACATATAATTGCGGACGTCTGCCACGATCAGAAGTAAACAGTATTTTTTTACCATCTGGTGACCAAGCCGCTTCGGTATCAATTGCCAATGATTTGGTTAATTTACGTAAAGACTTATTCGCTAAGGTCAAAATATAAATATCTGAATTACCACCTTTAGATAAAGTCAGCGCTAATTGTTTGCCATCAGGTGACCAGGCAGGAGCGCCATTAATTCCTTTGTATTTAGCAATACTTTTACGCTCACCTGTAGCCAACGTTTGCACAAAAATCTCAGAGACTTTATTTTCAAAAGATACATAAGCGATTTTATCGGCCTTAGGGGACCATGCCGGCGACATAATTGGCTCTTTAGATTGAGCAATAGAGATTGCATTTTCACCATCATAATCCGCTATATATAAATTATATTTAGTTTTATTCTGGCTATTTAATTCACTGGTTACATAAGCAATACGCGAAGTAAATACCCCCGGAATTCCGGTCAGTTTTTCATAAATAGCATCACTTAAATGATGCGCTGCCATACGTAATGCTGAAGCTTCAACCGTTACTCGCAAACCTTTTAATTGTTCTTTTTTATACACATCGAACAAGCTCATTTTCACATGATAAAGATTATTGTCTTTAGTTACTTCACCAATCACTAAATAATCTTGACCTAATGCTTCCCAATTACGAAACTTAACATGCGCAGACTGGCTGGGGCGCGTCAGCATTTGCGTTTTATCCAGTACTTTAAAATAGCCACTTCTAGCTAAATCACTACCAATAAGCCGAGCAACATCATCCTTTAATTGCTTACCGAGAGGGCTAGCAAAAGGAACGACTGCTATGGTATGCGCACTTTGCACGCCTTCGGTAATTTCTATAGTTAATTCAGCCTGCAATAAGTGGCTGTATGCCATTAAATTGAAGGCCAGTAAAATTAAGGCTATTTTCTTTGCTAATTTAATCACTTTTCACTCTTTAAAATTAATTTTTTAAGTACAACTCGTAGGGCGCGACTTTAGCCCGCAAATGTCAAACAGAAGCCTTAAAAGCGGGCTAAAGCCACGCCCTACAAAAAACATATTTAAACTCAGATTTAGTTAATATACGTAACTGCTTATTAGTCACAGGCAAATTTCTATAAAAATACCGTCATTCCCGAGTTGTTTTATCGGAAACCTCTTGATACAAGAGAGATTCCTTCTATAAGTATAGGATGACGAAAGCCGTATACCCCTTTAATGATGAGAAGTTACCAATATACGACCTAATTAGGTGAAAATACAAAAGTAAAACTTCTAAACTTGCTAAAGACCTTTGGATCTTTGGGGACTGGCAAAGGTGAAGCCTTAAATACTGCACGTTCCGCTGAATCATCAAATAATTGATTACCACTGCCTTTAACCACCACCACAGACATTACATCACCACTGGGAATAAGCCCAACTCTAATGGTACAAGCTAATTTCCCTGATACTGTACTTGGCCGATTCCAATTTTGTGTCACTTTACGTTCAATTAAAATTTTTGCATCTGCCGTAGATTTTTTTGCAATTCTAGCATTTTTTGCACGTACTCTGTTTGCTTCTGCTTGTTTGGCTGCTTCTTCTTTTTGCCTTGCTAGTTTTTCTTGACGTTGCTTTTCCTTGGCTATTTTTTGCTGTTTTTCAACTTCTTTACGTGCCACTTCTTTTTTCTTAGCCGCAACTTTACGCTGTTCTTCTGCTACTCGTTCAACCTCTTGCTTACGTTTTTTCTCTACTGCCTGCGCTTTCTCTTTAGCGATTCTTTTTTGCTTTTCTAATACAACGGCCTGTTTAATAGCTGCTAATTTTTTTGCTTCATTCTTAGTCACTTGTTGCAGACGTTTAGCTTCTACTTTAGCAGCTGTCTCTATTTTTAAGCGCTTAGTTTTAGCTTGCTCAATACGTAATTTTTCTTGCTTTAATTGCTTAGCAAACTGGTCTTTCTGCTGTTGTCGGTGATTTAACTTTTTTTCTTCCGCTTGTTGTAATTCTTTTGCTTTTTCTGCAACAGCATTCTCATCTAAAATGGAAGCCACAATAATTTCAGGGACTTTCTCTTGCACCTGAGGCGTAGGCGTCGGTTCGCTGATAAAATTAAAAGCAAACAAACCCATAATAGAAAAATGCAAACTCAGCGCTAAAATAAAAGCCAGGCTGTATTTATTTATATTACTCATTTTGCGAAATTTTCCGTCATTAAGCCGACATTCGGTACTCCCGCATTTTTCAATGCAGCCATCACAGTAACCACTTTACCGTAAGCCACTTCTTTATCACCGCGTATATACACTTGCGTCCTAGGTTTATTCTTACGCACCGCCGCGGTTAATAATAACACCTCATTCGCACTCACCGGCTCTTCATCACTGCCATTACCTAGGTCTATAAAGTATTGCCCCGTCTTATCAATGGTAATAATGACTGGCGAAGGCGAGTCCTCTTGATCAACTTGCTGAGAGTCCGCTTGCGGCAAATCAACATCAACACCCGATTGAATCAAAGGCGCAGTAATCATAAAAATAATCAGCAAAACTAGTGTTACATCTATATAGGGTACGACGTTAATTTCTGCCATGGGTTTTCTACGGGCATTGCGTCTAGCCATTATGCATGCGCCTGACGCTGTAATAAGACGACAAATTCATCGACAAATATTTCATACCGACCAGATAAACGATCAACTCGAGTAGAAAATCGGTTATAGGCAACAACAGCTGGAATGGCAGCAAACAAGCCTATTGCTGTCGCCACTAATGCCTCTGCAATACCCGGTGCAACTTGCGCTAAGGTCGCTTGTTTAGCCGAAGACAAAGAGCGAAATGAATTCATAATCCCCCAGACCGTACCAAATAAACCGACATAAGGGCTAGTCGAGCCAACCGTTGCTAAAAAAGGCAGGCTTTCATCTAATCTATCTAGTTCACGTGACAATTCTATGCGCATCGCTCTTTGCGCATTTTCCACTTTATCAGAGGCTGATACACCAGCTACTTTATGCATACGCGAGAACTCTTTATAACCGGCAATAAAGATTTTTTCTATACCTGCTGCCTCTCTGCCTTCTTCGGTAATTTTGTTATACAGTTGACTTAAATCACCGCCTGCCCAAAAATCAGCTTCAAATTCCTCAGTAACTTTAAAGGCTTTTTTTAATTCTTTACGCTTAGCGAAAATAAAAGTCCAAGACATCACCGAAGCGACTAATAGAATTAACATCACCAATTGAACGACTAAACTGGCTTGGCTAATTAAATAGAAAATAGATAAATCGTTATTCATTGTTTAAGGCTTGCTTTAAAAAATCGGGAATCAATTGAGGACGCATCGTATTAGAATCCAAACAAGCAATCCGAATTGTTGCTTTGCTTAGTATTTTCTCTTGGCGCATGATAGTTTGTTCAAAAATTAAACTGGCACTTTTCACTAAACTTAAGCCGGCACTAACTTCGAGTAAATCATTAAATTTAGCAGGCTGCAAATAATCAACCTGCACTGAGCGAACGACAAAAATCACATTCTGCTGAGCCATTAGTTCATCTTGCTCAAAGCCCATCGCGCGCAACATCTCAGTACGTGCACGTTCGTAAAACTTAAGATAGTTGGCATAAAAAACCACTCCACCGGCATCCGTGTCTTCATAATAAACCCGTACCGGCCAATTAAATTGTTTGTTCATATATTTATAAATCCTCGTTCCCATTCTATGAGGCTGTGAAAGTATTCAGTATAATCCCCCTCCTTATCAAGGAGGGGCTAGGGGAGGTTTTATATTTAATTAAAATATAAATAATATCAAAGACCTATGTTTTTATAGCTTCCCCCTCAATCCCCCCTTCTCAAGGGGGGAGGCTAAAATCACAATACTTTCACGGCCTCTATGCGTCACTGCCATTAAGTTAACGAATTGTCAT
>JAUVAA010000069.1 GCA_030591965.1 bacterium | reverse complement strand
GCTCTGCATGACGAGTCCTATCAAGCATGTTATCTAACTGCTTAAAATTCGCCAAGCAGCATTGCCCTGATGGATTTCTTATTGCACAAGCACAGTCACCTGCTTGCGTTTTTTGTATAACAAATTTCTTTATCGCTAACGCCCTGTCTTTAGATGAATTCACATACTCTTCGACATCAATATCAAAACAATAACAGAGCTTCAGATTTTTGCATTCAGAGAATGCTCTCAGTTGTTTTTTAACAAAAACCACCTCTTCTTGAGAAAAATATCCCACAGAACAGTCATTATTAATACAGTAATAATAATGACCTGCGTTAATACCTAAAACATCAGGAAACTTAACTTGATGAAAAAGTGTTTTCATATTGACACTTTGACAAGAGACACCACAAGCAGGGCATACCAATACAGAAGTAAAATCACGAGAGCAACAACTAGACACAGTAAAGCCCCTTTTTATTTTTTAGGGGCTGAGTGAGTCTATAACAAATGCTGTACAGCAAGCCGCTCTTCCTTTAATTCCTGCTCAGTTTCTTGCATACGCTCTAGACTGAATTCTTCTATTTTCAAATCATTAACAATGGTTCCTTCACCGTCAGCAGAAACACGCACAGGAAAAGAGTAAAATAAGCCTTTTTCAATGCCATAACTGCCATCAGAAAACACCGCCATACTAACCCAGTCATTATCTTCTGTGCCCAAAGCCCAAGCTCGCATTTGGTCAATAGCTGCATTTGCAGCCGATGCAGCGCTCGATAATCCCCGCGCCTCAATAATTGCACCTCCTCTGTGCTGCACTGTAGGAATAAAATCTTCCACAACCCATCTATCGTCAACTAAAGAAAAAGCCTCTTGCCCTTTCACTGTTGCATGATGTAAATCAGGATATTGGGTTTCCGAATGATTACCCCAAATAATCATATTCTTTATATCTTTAGAGCGCACGCCACACTTTTCTGCCAATTGACTAATCGCCCTATTGTGATCCAGCATAGTCATGCCAGCAAAACAGCGAGGACTTAAGTCGGGCGCATTAGATTGAGTAATCAGAGTATTGGTATTCGCAGGGTTACCTGTCACCAGCACTTTCACATGCCTGCTAGCAACTTCATTTAATGCCTTGCCTTGCTCAGCAAAAATAACCGCATTACTTTCGAGCAAGTCTTTTCTTTTCATGCCGGTTTTACGTGGTTTCGCACCGACTAAAAAGACGTAATCAGCATCTTTAAAGGCAATTTTCGGGTCATCGGTTTGAATAACTTTTTGCAATAAGGGGTAAGCACAATCATTTAACTCCATGACCACACCATGTAATTTCTCTAGCGCTGGAGTCACCTCCAACAAACGCAATATGACCGGCTGCTCCAAACCAAACAATTCACCAGATACAATACGAAACAATAAAGAATAACTTATCTGCCCTGCTGCGCCGGTAACGGCTATAACTATGGGTGTTTTCATCTACTTTCCTATCGGCTTACACGTACTTAAATTTATACAAAAATCAATAAATCCATCACCCAACGCAACAAGCAACTTCTCAGTACTAAGCAACAAACAACCCCCTTAGGAGCGAGGGTTTAAAATATCCGAAAGTATAACGCAGAATTTTGGCTTCACGGGTGTGTTAGGAAAACGGACGCATAGCGAGCTACGCAACTGTTTTTCTAGCGCGGTCATGGAGTCAAAAGACAAGTCAGACTCGGGTATTATTGAATTTTCGCTCCTTAGCACTCACAGTACGACAAATCAGGCTGAACTTATTTTATGCGCTATAATAACGCGAATTTATACTCGTTTAAACGCATTATTGTGACATTTTTTAGGTAGTTTAATGAAAAAACTGTTATTCCAATTTGATACCGACACTCATCCATCTGTTTTTGATACCGTTGTTGCTTATGATGGCGGAGCTGATCATGTTATTGGTCACGGCAATCTCACGCCTGAAAATGTTCGCGCTTTAGTTGAAGGAACTATTTTCACCCGCCCCCCTAAAGACAAAAAAAATACCGCCATTTTCGTTGGCGGTAGCGATATGGCAGCTGGGCAAGCACTGTTTAATGCAGTGCAATCTTACTTTTTCCCTGGCTTTCAAGTTTCGGTCATGCTCGACAGTAATGGCAGTAACACCACAGCCGCCGCCGCAGTAGCAAAATTAGCCAGCAGCGGGGCATTAGCAGGCAAACAAGCAGTCGTACTTGCGGGTACCGGCCCTGTTGGTCAACGTGCAGCGGTTATGCTCGCAGAAGAAGGCGCGCACGTCACTATCGTGTCACGCAGTTTAACTAATTCAGAAAAAGCCTGCCTCGCAATGAAAGAACGCTTTAATGTCGATTTATCAGCTGCCGAAGCAAGCGATAGCGATGCTCGCGGTGATGCCATTAAAAATGCCAACATCGTATTGGCAACCGGTGCAGCTGGCATTGAGCTATTAAAACCTGAGCACTGGCAAAATAACCCTAATTTAGAAATGCTAGCCGATGCAAACGCCACCCCACCTATCGGTATAGGTGGCACCGATATGATGGACAAAGGTATTGACCGACATGGCAAGATCATCTGGGGAGCCATTGGCTTTGGCGCGTTCAAGCTCGCATTACATCGCGCCTGTATCGCTCGGCTTTTTGAAGATAACAAACAAGCTTTAGATGCTGAATTGATTTTTAAATTAGCCAAAGAAATGGCCTAACACTCTTTTAAAATTGATGCTGCAAGCAACTAATAACTTACGCCAAGATGCTCTCGCTATTTTTCAAGCGGGCATTCAAGCGGCTAATCCCTATTTAGCAGTTAAGCGTTGTTTACAGAGTGATGGCAAGCGACTAGACATCACTTTAGATTTAAACAGCAATGCAAAGCGCCGCGGTAACTGGCAAAAAGTCCATGTTATTGCTTTTGGTAAAGCTGCCTGCGCTATGGCAAAAGCAGCGCAAGAAATCATCCCTGCTCAGCTTTTAGCTCAACCCATTATTGCCATCACCAATTATGAAAATGTTACTGAATTAGCTAATATTGAAGTGATCGGCGCAAACCACCCCTTACCTGATCAAGCAGGCTTTGCAGCAGCACAACGCATCGCAAAAATAGCTCAACAAGCACAGCAGGGCGACCTAGTTTTAGTATTAGTCTCAGGCGGTGGTTCAGCACTCATTCCCTTCCCCGCTGATGGCATTAGCCTAGATGAAAAAATAGCGGTTACTGATTTACTACTTGCCTCAGGTGTGGCTATTAATGAAATTAATTGTGTGCGTAAGCATTTATCGCAACTTAAAGGCGGTGGCTTAGCCAGAATGGTCGCGCCCGCTGACTTGCACGCGCTCATTTTATCTGACGTCCTTGGCGATGAATTAAGCGCTATCGCCAGCGGTCCAACGATTGCTGATGACACGACATTTAACGAAGCTATACAAGTATTCAAAGACAAACAACTTTGGCATAAGGTAGCGCCAAACGCACAAGTTCACTTAGAAAAAGGCGCGCAAGGTATCATCAACGAAACACCTAAATCGGATGATGCTATTTTCAAAAACACGGGGCATACACTATGCGGCAGCAATGCCATTAGCGTACAAGCCATTAGTCAAACGGCTCAAAACTTAGATTACGATCTGCATTTATACAGTGACCAACTCAGCGGTGAAGCCAAACAAGTCGCCGAAGATTTAGTGATCTACGCTCAAAAATATCTTGCACAAGGCATAGACAAACCTTGCGCAATCTTGGCCGGTGGAGAAACCACCGTAACCTTAATAGGCTCAGGCCTAGGCGGACGCAATCAAGAAATGGCACTGGCCTTTGCTATCGCAGCGGAAAAACACCAACTTAACGCAGATTGGGTACTTTTAAGTGGCGGCACCGATGGCCGCGACGGCCCTACCGATGCGGCAGGTGGAATGGTCGACCCACAAACAATGACACGTATACGCAACGCAACTATTGAGCCTAAACAATATTTAGCCAATAATGATGCCTATCACGCTTTACAAATATCCGAGGATTTGCTGATCACAGGCGCAACAGGCACCAATGTTGCTGACCTGCAAATACTGCTAATCCAGCCACAGCTTATATAACCCTTCTCATTTAGGAAACCACCATGTTTAAAAAATCAATGACTATTGCGGGTTTTGACGATGAACTCTTCCAAGCGATTGAAGAAGAACGTCAACGCCAAGAAGATCATATAGAATTAATTGCCTCAGAGAATTACACCAGCCCGCGGGTAATGGAAGCACAAGGCACACTATTAACCAATAAATACGCAGAAGGTTATCCGGGCAAACGTTATTACGGTGGCTGTGAATATGTCGATAAAGCAGAACAACTAGCGATAGACCGCGCAAAGGAATTATTTGGCGCAGATTACGCTAACGTGCAACCACACTCTGGTTCACAAGCTAATATGGCCGTGTTTATGGCATTGATTCAACCTGGCGACACAATTCTAGGTTTAAGCCTTGCTGATGGCGGACATTTAACCCACGGTGCAAAACCTAATTTTTCTGGCAAAATTTATCACGCAGTACAGTACGGTTTAGATTATGAAACGGGTGAAATTGATTACGATCAAGTGGAAGCACTTGCTTTAGAGCATAAACCTAAAGTGCTCGTTGCAGGTTTTTCTGCTTATTCACGCATCTGGGATTGGCAACGCTTTAGAGATATTGCTGATAAAGTAGGCGCGTATTTATTTGTTGATATGGCACATGTTGCCGGCTTAGTCGCAGCAGGGTTATATCCAAACCCAGTCCCCATTGCTGATGTCGTTACCAGCACCACACATAAATCTTTACGCGGCCCACGCGGCGGATTGATTCTGTGTAAAAGCAACCCAGAACTTGAGAAAAGATTTAACTCAAATATTTTTCCTGGTATTCAAGGCGGCCCATTAATGCACGTAATTGCAGCGAAAGCCGTTGCTTTTAAAGAAGCTTTACAGCCTGAATTTAAAACCTATCAAGCACAAGTCATCAAAAATGCTAAAGCCATGGCTGCGGTATTTATAGATCGCGGTTTTGATGTGATTTCTGGCGGTACAGATAATCACTTGATGCTAGTTTCTTTAATTCCCAAAGGCATTACTGGCAAAGCAGCTGATGCAGCTTTAGGCTTGGCACATATCACGGTGAATAAAAACGCCGTACCCAATGACCCAGAATCGCCTTTTGTCACTAGCGGCATACGCGTTGGCACACCAGCTCCCACATCACGCGGATTTAAAGAAGCTGAAGTCGCCGACATTGCCAGCTGGATGTGTGATGTAATGGAAAATATGGAAGATGAAACCGTCATTACAGCAGTACGCGAGAAAGTACATGCATTATGTAAGCGCTTTCCTGTTTATCGCGACTAGCATTATTGTTGAGTTACGTTTTTATTGCTACACAAGAAAAATCTAACCCAACCTACAAAAGAATAAAACCAAAGCCTGCATCATAAAGCAGGCTTTTTACGTTTACCTCACCCTTTATTTACTTGGAAATACAAGCATGTCTGATATAGAAATTGCCCAAAAAGCCAAAATGCAGCCGATTATTAATTTAGCGGCGGAAAAATATAATATTCCTGCGGAACATTTAGACCCTTACGGTCATTACAAAGCCAAAATCTCACTGGAATATGTCGACAGTTTAAAAGATCAACAAGACGGTAAACTGATTTTAGTGACCGCCATTAGCCCTACCCCTGCTGGCGAAGGTAAAACCACGACGACTGTTGGTTTAGGTGATGCGATGAATCGCATCGGCAAGAAAACCATTATGTGTTTGCGCGAGCCATCGCTCGGCCCTTGCTTTGGTATGAAAGGCGGCGCAGCGGGTGGTGGTTATTCTCAAGTCGTCCCGATGGAAGATATTAACCTGCATTTTACTGGTGATTTTCATGCTATTGGTGTCGCGCATAATTTATTATCTGCGATGATTGATAACCACATTAATCACGGTAACAAATTAGGCATAGACTCACGCCGCATTAAGTGGAAACGTGTCGTCGATATGAATGACCGTGCATTACGTCAAATCACGGTCGGTCAAGGCGGCCCTGCAAACGGCTATTGTCGTGAAGATGGCTATGATATTGTGGTAGCTTCGGAAGTGATGGCAATTTTATGTTTAGCCACTAACCGTGCCGATCTAAAAGAACGCCTAGGACGTATCGTTATCGCGTATAAAGCCGATAAAATCACACCAGTTTATGCGCGTGATTTGAATGCACAAGGTGCAATGGCGGCTTTATTAAAAGACGCGATCAAACCCAACTTAGTACAAACCCTAGAAAACAACCTAGCCATTATTCATGGCGGGCCTTTTGCTAATATCGCGCACGGTTGTAATACTGTTACTGCCACTAAAACCGCTTTAAAACTCGCTGATTATGCGATTACTGAAGCGGGCTTTGGCGCGGATTTAGGTGCGGAAAAGTTTATCGATATTAAATGCCGCATGGCGGGACTTAAACCTTCTGCCGTTGTTTTAGTAGCAACTGCAAGAGCGATAAAATCACATGGCGGTGTGAAAAAAGACGATCTAAATAATGAAAATCTAGCCGCGATAGAATCTGGCTTTGCTAATCTGGAACGTCATTTACACAACATCACTGAACACTACGGCTTACCCTGTGTCGTCTGCATTAACCACTTCACTTTTGATACTGAAGCGGAAATTGCACTCATTATTAAAAAATGTGAAGCCTTAGGTGCAAAATGTATCGTTTCCAAACATTGGGCAGAAGGCGGTGCTGGCGCAGAAGCCTTGGCGCAAGAAGTGATTAATATTGTTGATAATCGCGAGCCAGGCTGTCGTTTTATTTACGATGAATCATTACCCCTTTGGGACAAAATCGAAGCGATCTCTACTAAATTACATGGCGCGGCCAATATTACCGCCAGCCCTAAAGTGAAAGCAGAGATTAAAGCGCTACAAGCGGAATACGGTCATTTCCCAATCTGTATGGCGAAAACACAAATGTCATTTTCTACCGATCCAACAGCGATAGGCGCACCATCTGGTCATACAGTAGAAATTACTGAAGTGAAATTAGCTAATGGCGCTGGCTTTATTGTCGCAATTGCCGGCAATATGATGACTATGCCGGGTTTACCTAAAGTCCCTGCGGCAGAACGTATTGATATTACCGATGAAGGTGTGATTACGGGCTTGTTTTAAGCTTTTTACCTGGAAAGGTAGGCAGAGAAAATCTGCCTACCCTTGGATTGAAAACTGTATATGTAGGCTGGAATAGCGTAGCGTTTTCCGGCATATTGCCACGCATGAAATAAGCTGTACACCCTCAAATGGGCCGCTGGTTATTTTATGCTCTATGGTGGAAAACGCTAACGCTATTCCACCCTTGCTGTATTTTATTGATAAAGACAATATACATATATAGATACGGATGCATAAAAATTTCAAATAAACCGAGTCCTAATACTGTGACCCTAATACTGCCCTCTAAAAAAGCATAGGTATCTACACATCTTTTTAGGTATATAAAAACAATGGGTTATAACGCCGCGAACATTATTATATAAATTATTTCATTCGTGTAGTTATAATGAAATCAGGTATTTAGACGCACTGTAATTTCCGTCTTTATTTATCACAATACTTGTGTAGATGCCTATGCTAAAAAAGTGAGCTATTTAGTGATTGGTGAATTGGCAAGTCGTGATTAGGCAGCAAGTAGCCATGGGCGTAAGATTGAAAAGGCTTTGTTGTATAAGCAGCAGGGCGTGCCGATGTTTATCTTGTCTGAAGAGGAATGGGGGAAGTATGTTTAGGGCTGTTTTTGCATTGACTGGTATAGTCTAAGGGTGTAAAGTTTAGATTCCTGAAGTAGCTCTTTAGGGGTTTAATTAATTAAGCAAACAAACAAACATTTGTTGTTATAAAATTATAAGGAGTATCACCATGAGTAGTATTATTTTAATAGATACGAGATGGTAGTGTAGTAAATAAAAAATTGTATATCGTCAAAGCCTCGTTTATCGGGGCTTTGTTGTTTCTGAATGGAGGGTTTGCTTTGGTTTTGAAAAAGGTAGGTGGTTTTCTAGTTATTTTATGGGTTATGTCGATTTCCAGTGTTATTGCTGCAGAAACAGCAGTAGAGACAACAGGGCTTATTGCCGCAGCCGTTGATGAGCATACTGCTGTTATTGCTATGTCAGAAATGGCAAGGCTGGTGATTGAGACGGTGGATGGCAAGTTTCACGTTATAACGTATATCGTTAGTATTGGTATGGCTCTTTTAGCTGCATTAATTACTTTTTTTGGATTTAATCAGTATGGGAAGATACGTGATATTGCAACCACTGAGGCAAGTAAGGTTACTGCTCCAATAAAGGCGGAGTATGACAAGTTAATGGCTGATATTGAGGTCGCAAAAGATGATCATGCTGCAATTATTGCTAGCCTGGCAAAGGTAGAGGCCGGTATACAAACAAGAGCTAATAACTTAATTAACCTGCAAATTGCTAATATTTGCCTGTCAGATCCTAATTTATCGGATAGAAATAAGCGCCAGGGAACAGAGTTTTTAAGGCGAATAATTGAAGAAACAGAGCATACAGAAGCAAACAATTATATCTTAAGCACGGCTTATACTATGTATTCTTACATATTAAAGAGGCAGAATGGAAAAGGAGCCGAGGCAGCTTGCAAGATTTTGGAGTCAGCAGTATCAAAGGGAATTAGGGGTTATGGGATTTTTTACAACTTGGCCTGTTATTGCGATAAGTCAGACCTTGATATGGTTAGAAGTTATTTGGATAAAGCGTCAGAGTTTGATAAAACGGCGATTTATAATGCTATGGAAGATCCAGACTTACAGGATTATGCAGCAAAGATATATAATTTAGAGATCCCAGAGCGCGGCGTGTAGTTGTTACTGTATATGAGTTATTAATAAGATCATGGTGGGGTCAGCCAACTTGATATAAGCATTAGGTGGACCGAGTGCAATTAACTTGTGTACTCTGGCGGCGAAGTAAAAGAGCATGCTGTTATAAGTCCAAGTTTTTTTGCATGTTCCTAGGCTTTTACTGGAGCACATACTTTTGCCGCTCTTTTTTATGGATTATTTTTTGTTCTTCCAGTTCACTTGCGCTATAAATAACCTAAATATTATTTAGCTAAAAGGGAGTATCTTGAACATACAGAAAAAACAAAGGTATTTTATATAAAGTATTTAATAGCATTGATGATGCCTACAATAGCAACAAATATGACTATAAATGAAATTAATCTTAGAGCACTCTGACTCTTTGTGTTGGCTACTTGATGGGGAGCACTAACACCTTTAATATACCCATTTATCGCCTGAGTTTTTCCACTTTTTGATGTGATAACTTGGAAAGAAATAGCATCACCGATCTTTGGTTTACGGCTTAAGCCTTTTAATTCTGATCCATGAATAAAAATATCACGCTTGCCTTTTGCTTGACCAATAAGACCGAAGCCTTTATCTTTATTCCATTGGCGTAATTTTCCAGTAAATACAGTATCGCTCATTCAATTGCCTAACTTATATAATTTATGTGCTATTTTAACGTAAAATTGAGCTGATACTAGCAGTATGTTTGATGGGAAGGATCAGGAAGCCAAGCCAGCTTGATGTAAGCATTAATTGGCTATATTTTATATATCCACTCGTAAGCCGTATACGTACGGCTGGAATAGCATGGCGTTTTCCGGCATACAAGTAGCCATACCCTACCACTGGTGGAAAACGCTAACGCTATTTCACCCTACAGCTCTTTAAATCCCACCGAATACCGAAAGCTTTCTGGATCAAAATAATCTAATGCTTTGCCATTCACTTCTGCATACGGGTACATTAAATAATTAACAGGTTTTGATTTTTGAGCTGGCTGTAGCGTAATACCTCGGCCACCACTTTCAAGCGTCATTCTGTAAGCATCAACGCTACCAAAAAAGTATTCTCTAAGCTCTTTTATATCGGCTAACTCTAATTTATCAACCAGCATTTTCTTTCTGACATCAGCTGGGTCAACGGCTACCCATCCCGTACCTGGTAAGTAAAACTCCGCCCAGCAGTGATACCAGCCAGTAATATCCTGCTCTGCTTTTTTCCCCAACCTAAGGCCGAATACTTCTCTAGCTGGTACACCAACATTTCTAGCTAAAGCCACATAGACCGAACTAATATCAGCACACTTTCCACTACGCTTGCTTAGCGTTACTTCTACGACACCCAAACCACAGCCTTTTACATTAGGATCTCTCGAAGTATTTTCAACCACCCAATCATAAACTGCGCGGGCTTTTTCAAGAATACCGCTTTTGTCTTTTTGTATGCCTTGAGCAATTTCAGCTACCTGCCCATCGGTTGGTATCCACCAATCTGGCTGTAAATATTTTTGTATTTCAACCGGAACTGGCGCGCCAGTATCAATCAATTTTCTGGTTTGGCGCTCTTGGGTACTGACTTTAAACCCAAGCTCCATGTTTTTTTCTTGAATTTCTTTCGGCCATTCAGCAAAGAAGTATAACGCTCCGCTTTTGGGTTCTTTATAAACGCCAGAATTGATAAAATTTCCTTTAATTGCCACATTTTCAATGAGTTGATACTCTCCTGAAACAGGGTAAGGTAGCCATATTTTTGCTGATTGCGATGCTTCTGAAACTTTTAAATCAACTTTAATGGTGATAAGCCCTTGCTTTTCATCAGCAAGACTAGATTCCGTTACTAAAAATGACAGGCAAAAGGACAGAAGAATAATTTTCAATTTCATGGATAAGTTTACAGTTTAGAATTAAATGATTTATGGCTAAGGTTTTACTTTTTGTGGGAGGGGCTTTTAGCCGCTAGTTATACAAGTCACGGCTAAAAACCCCTCTCACTAAAGGCCTTACACTAATACAACTTGCGATACAGCCGAATTAAATTCAGTCACTTCGCCGATGGTATAAAACTGTTGATGGAAGCTCTCATCTAGCTTTGCATAGCATGCAGCAGGTATTCCCGCCAATAGACCGCCTGAAGTTTGCGGATCAAATAGCAACTTGAATCGAGGATTGTGCATCATTTCATCTTCCCACTCAATCACGTTCAGTGCTTGGCGATTTTGATTATAAAGGCTACTTTTAACCCCTTTTACTGCTAGCGCTTCTGCCCCAGCTAGTACAGGAATGACTTTTAAATCTAAAGTCGCGGCACAACCTGATGCCTGACATAGCTCATATAAATGGCCAAGCAAACCAAAGCCTGTGACATCAGTACAGGTTTGAACATTAAGCTCACTTAATAATTTGGCCGCCTGATCATTTGCTTGCAACATGGAATCAATCGCTTGATTAAATACCTCGCCATCACACAGCGCTTTCATGGCCGCTGCCAATATAACCCCAGTCCCTAATGGCTTGGATAACACTAGTTTATCCCCAGGCATTAAGCCTTGTTTATGAAATAAAGGGGCTTTCTGCTGAATACCATTAACCACCAAGCCTACTGAAAGCTCGCTGGCTTCAGAGGTATGGCCACCCAAAAAACGACATTGCAGCGTATCTAATTGCATAAAAACACCTTGCATGAGCATTTTTAACTGACGTTTTTGTATTTCTTGGCTGGCGTACGGCAAGGTAATGAGGACTTGCGCGGACTCAGGTTTTAGATTCATTGCATACAAATCGCTCAGCGCATGACTCACTGCAATTTGCCCAAATAACCAAGGATCTTGAATAGGCGTTTTAAGTGCATCGACACTCTGATAAACAATCTCAGGATTATTGGTAATTTGTACGGCATCTTGAGGCTGATAATGCCCTTCCCCTAGCAAATCATTAAGCACTTGTTGCAAGACATTCACGCCTATTTTTGCCCCACATCCACCACAGCGTTTTAATGGATCATGCTGTTCTGTTTTCTCTTGTGCATCAATAAGCTGTGGATTGATTGTTGCATCGAAATTCATAGCCAAAGTAGGTAACTGGTGAAACTTATCCATAAATTTTCGATCAATCGAATCTTTCCAGCGCCACACCCAGTCACCTGAAAAGCTTACTAGGGATTTTGAACCCGCTGCTTTCTTTTCACCTAATGCCAGCAAGCTTAAAAAACCATCCTGCGGTTTATAATTAATTAGCTTTTGATTCAGTAATACAGCCTGTAGATTGTGAAATAATACAGGCGCTTGTCTTACCGCATAAACACCTGCTTTAGGTCGTGGACTGGCGACCATATTAACAGTGTCACCTGCACCAAAAACACAATCATATTCCAATGATTGCAAGGTTTGCCTGACGTTCATAAAACCAGCATCATCACATGCTAGCTGACCTTTTTTTAACCACGAAGCACCTGACGCTTGAGTACACCAGATAATTTCATCAGATAAAATCGGATCGCCCTTTTGGCAATGAACCAGCCCTTTACTGAGTTTAGTAACCCGAGTTGAGTTATGCACCGTAATATTATATTTTTTAAGCTGCCTCTTAACTTGGGTAATAACTTGATGGTTATAGCCAGGTAAAATATCTTCTGCGCCCGTTATCAAATGATACTGTAGCGATGCATTAATTTTTTGTAGTTTACAAGCGAAAGCCATGATAACTTCAACACTACCTGCGCCCCCACCGACAACAGCCAGCGATTTTATTTTGTGCTGTTTAACCTGTTCTTGAATCAGGTTCCAGCGAGCATAAAAATCGCTAATGGGTTTTACTGGGGTGCTATATTCATTCGTACCTTCAATCTGTTGATTGGGGGTTGACCCGATATCAATAGACACAACATCAAACTCAATATCTGGCCGATTTTCTAGTGTTAGAGTTTTCGTCTCAGCATCAATCGCGGTCACTTTATCCTGAATAAAACGGATATTAGCCCACAGTGCTAATTTCACCAGATCAATATGTGTTTGTTCAAAACTATAATGCCCTGCAATTAACCCTGGCAACATGCCTGAATAAGGCGTCATCGTCTGCGGACTGATTAAAGTAATTCGTACGCCAGGCAAAGGATTCATTGCCCACTGGCGTAAAACTAGCGCGTGACTATGTCCGCCACCGACTAAAACTAAATCTTTGAATATAGGTGCAGCACTCATGATTTCATATTCTTTAAATACTCTTCAACCCAAGCTAAAATCTCAGGTTCTGACCCGCTAAATATCATCTCACTCTGTTTATTTTTTAGCTGATACTGATACATCGGGTCATAGTACTCTTCCAGTAACAAACGAATACTTTCATCAAATAAATCACTTTGCCCCGTTGCAAATAAATGCTCTAAAGCCAAAGTAAATAAGGCATGCATTTTTTGATAAAGTACGCCACCTAAACGCTTTTTTATGCGCGCTAAGCTATTAAGCAAAAAATCACTGAATTTCCCCTCAGCAAGCTCTTTAAATTCCTGCTGATATAACAGCCAATTGCTGGCAAAGTAATCTTCCCGAATAATCAAGACACGCTGTTCAAAATCACGCTCTAAGAATATATAAGGCGCTTGCGTCATTTTATGATGAAAACTATCCGGTAAAATACAGCGCCCTATACGCTTACTTTCATCTTCCAATAGTAATCCCGCACTGGGAAGCTTATGTCGATATTTAAGACAAGCTATGGATAATTCATTTTCCCAGTTAATCTGAGTAGGCTGATAATCACGAACATCACTACCAAAAGCAGAGCCTCGATGATTAGCCAACCCTTCTAAATCAACATAATAATTGGTTTTTTTTAAAACATGGGTTTTTCCTGACCCGGTAAGTCCACTTAAAATAACAAAAGGAATTTGTTGTGCACTCAGCTCCAATTGTTCAATTAAATAAGTGCGCATGGCTTTATAGCCTCCCTTAATAAGCGGATAATTAACGCCCTGTTCTTTTAACCAAGCCTGAGTCGTACGTGAACGCAAGCCACCACGAAAACAGTACAAATATCCTTCGGGGTGAGACGTTACAAAGCGCGTCCATTGCTCCAGTCTTTGTTCGCGCAGCTCAGGATTGACCAGCTCCAAGCCTAAAGCAATAGCCGTATCTTGCCCCTCGTTTTTATAACAAGTGCCAATGGCTTCGCGTTGTGGGTCATCTAAAATCGGAATATTCTGACTATGAGGAAAAGCCCCTTTATCAAACTCAACCGGCGCTCTGACATCCATTAAAGGTATGTCATCTAAAAAAATCTTTTGGTAATCAATGGTATCTTGCTTAATCATTGGCTAGTTTCATTGTTTTTAATATTCCTTAGGAACGCACATAGAATGACTTCAATATAATGAGCGCGCGAATCTTTATTATTTTAAAAAAGCAGCATTGAAGTTAATAATACTCTTTAATTTCATAGGGCAAGGTTCAGCCCGTCGACTTTAAGCAATACAATCCAATGCAATACAATCCATTAACGGACTAAAGTCCGACCTCACCTAATTAAATTCTATAAATCGTGTAACTACTCACGCCCACTAAAAATAAGTAAATAAATACTTGACAGCTTTTTAGAGAGAGAAAAACTTTTTTCTTGTGAACCTATAAAGTTTGCATAGAGAGTTCGGTGAGTGAAT
>JAUVAA010000111.1 GCA_030591965.1 bacterium | reverse complement strand
TAAATCCAGCAGTTTCATTGGCTATCGCACCGCCTTGTAATAAAACTTCGAGCATCATGGCATCCATCGACAGCATAGCTTGAGTTAGCGGCCCACAACTATCTGAATCAAGGTGTTGCGGATTAAAACCTATATTAATTAAACTTTTAACGATTGCGTACCGCTCTGGCACTGCATCCTCAAGCAAATTAAAGACAATTTCTGAGAGTATAGGCTCTTCAAACTGATCGATAGATTCTTTATCAAATCCCTCATCCACCATGACTTTCACTGTATCTAAGTCATTACTGCAAGCCGCTGCAGCAAGTTTTTTATAATCTTCGTCTGTACTCATGTTATTCATATCTCAATGTGACTAGCACCATTTCGTGGCGGCAGATTCTAACATAATTGCCAAACCCGTAGCCCCCAATTAATAAGCCTGAGTTTATTCTTAATTCAACAGCACCTCCCTAGCAATACCAAGAATATATTATGCAATGCATTTACTGGCTAATATTTTAAGCCGGTACATTTATGTAGGATATGCACCGCATACCTTGTTACACCGAAAGGTACGCAATGCGTACCCTACCTTAATGTTTCGCCTTAAGTGTAAGCCTCATTTACTTCAATTCCATTTCAGCCAACAAAATACGCATCGTTTGTCGTGAAGCTTGCTCTTCATAACGCGTAAAAAACACCTCTTCACTAGGTAAAAAATAACCATCAACAGGCCATTTCTCACCAATTTCTGGCGGCAGAGTAAAAGCTTGAGTTGTTTGTAAATATCCAGAATACACCTCTTTAAAACAGGCTCGCAAGGCTGCTACTGTTCGTGTGATCTCTTCTATAGTAACTGTTTCATCTGGGTATAGCCAAGTCGTTGCTCCCATCACATCGCCTAGCTCCCAATCAGTTTTCGGGCTATCTGGATGCTTGTTATGGCAGTCTACACAAGCAGATGCAATGGCAAAATCAGGAAACATAGCCACATGCCGCTTTATACCCTCAGCATAAAAAAAGGCTGGATTATATGGCGCTTTCTTTACTTCCTGAAATGCCTTATTTTGCTGACCATCAAAGCTATTAGCTGAGCTAATGGGAAAGTCTGAACCTAAAAACAAACTAACTGGCACTGGCTTTTTTTCTAATGCCTGGGAAACCGCACGTAAAAACAAGGCAGGCAACGGCCCGGCTTCTACTTCTTTATCCTCCCAGTCTTCACTAAATTTCAGGCCTACGCTTTTACCTTGAGTTACGATTTCTTTAGTATACAAGCTACGAACTACATTATTTTCCTCGGCAATAATACTAAATAAGACACTGACGGGTAACTGTAGTCCTTGCTTTTTTAAGCCATCATCTAGCGGTGGTGGCGCTGTTTTAAATAAATAAACAATCAAACAAACTATGGCTAGGGACACAAGAATACATAATTTATTATTTTTCATAACGAGTACTCCTTGCTTTGGTTATTATTGGTCCGCGATAAGGCGATTCAGCTTTACTAAAATAACCCAGTAATTGCTCCTGCTTTATTGCGCGTCCTACGGTTTGCTCCAAAACCATATCATGATTGCCATGATAATCGTGACAGCCTAAACAAGTCTGCCAGTCTTTACGCTCGATTAACTCATCATGCGGCACGCTAATAGGATCATTTTTAATCTTCAACTCTTTATGGCAAAGCTTGCAGTCACTTATTTTAAATTGACTTATGCGCTGGCCAATATGTTCTTTGTGGCATGAAACACATTGCTCTGGATGTATCTTCTCTCTTACTTCATTAAATCGAGGTTCATTAAACCGGTAGGATGAATGCAGGTTTTTATCCATATTATGACAGGCAATGCAGTGCTTATTGTCTATTTTATGATAATAAAAATCAGCTTCAGTCTTACGCTGCCCAAGCAAATATTGTACATTCGCCTGTAGTTGCTGGCGCACTGAACTTTTAGTTTTTAAATGACATTCATTACACGCCAAATCTTCATGGCCTGGATTAAATGGCCCCGGCTGATTCCAACGCTCAAAATCAGTTTGCAACAACAGCATTATGCAAAGAAATGAAATGATGCTCGCAAAAAGATAGGAATTTTTTTTATTGATCATGGCAATTAACTATATGCAAAGGCAAAAAACAAATGATACCAAGCCAAAATACTGATGCAGCAGGTCAATAAAATATGCACACTTAACCATGATTTATAAACGATTTTATTTTTGAACCAACCATGTAAAACATCCCGGTTACATAAGGCTAAAATATTATTGCTTAAATACGTGGTAGATAAAATAAATAAATAGGCATAGCCGATCGAGGTTGAATGAGCATATAAAATAACCGGTGCTATCACACCATTATATTTATGTATTTTTCGCCAATAAAACAGGTTCTCTTTAAAAGAAAATATTTGTTTTATTGGGTAATACCATTGAAAAGCAATAAAAGATAAGACAATAAACCCCGTCCAGCGCTTATAGCTCTCATCTTGTTGTAACGCTTCTACCATGGGTATTTTTAAGTCAAACCATTCTTGTATCAGAAAAGCGAAAAGAAATAGCATGCCAATATAGACATAGCTTAGATTAACGCCCTGCGTAGTTTTTGAAGGTGATTGCAGCTCAGCAGTTAAAGGCTTTTCTTTAAGATTATTAATAGCACTTTCAGTGACACCACAGCTCAATAATGCTTTATATATATAATCTTCAAATTGATTAGGGCCAATAACATAATATTGCGTACCTGGGTCATTAGCTTCCACGATACTAGCAATTTCTGCCAAAGAAATTCTCTGTGCAACTCGAGTGTGCATAGAAATAAACGGATATTTTTTGATGATTTTTTTTAATTCAGTTTCACAAGCAATATGGCGTGCATCGGAAACGGAATAATCAATATGTAGCCCCGCGTTGCTTAGCTTTTCTTGCTTAATAGAGCGGCATGCGGAAATGACAGGGGTGATACCTACACCACCAGAAAAACAAAAACTGTTGTATTTTGACGAAACATCAATATACCGAGTACCTTGCAAGTCGGTGATTTGCATT
Organism: bacterium; assembly: GCA_030591965.1. Taxonomy (GTDB): domain Bacteria; phylum Pseudomonadota; class Gammaproteobacteria; order Methylococcales; family Methylomonadaceae; genus Methyloprofundus. Next base: position 7,054 of record JAUVAA010000111.1, on the reverse strand, counting down.
GTTTTCGTTGCAGCACCATCAAACAACCATTGAGTAAAAACCCCCTCAGATTTTTTTCTAACAGTAATTTCTCTATAGGTAGTTATCGATCGAGCGGCGGATAATGCGTAAGGGCGAGTCACCCATTGCTCATTAATATAGGCTTTGACTAGAATATATTGTCCGGGCTGATGAGCATCAAATTGATACTTTTTATTTTTAGCTCTTAATTTAAACGATTTAATATCGGTCGCGACTGATTTTATTTTGGATATTTCAACCGTTACCCAGTTAATTTTCTTGCCTAATAACTCATGTAAATAAGGTGCGCATGAGCCACACTGGGTACAAGCATCAGTTGCCAATACCAATTGTTCGAAGTTAGTCGCTCCCTGAGTAATAGCTTGTTTTAATCTTCCTTGGGTTACGCCTGTACAGTGGCAGACTATTGAATTGTCTTCCATCACACACCTCCCAAAAAAACTGTATTTAATGATTACTGCCTAGTTATTATCCTCCATTAATCCTATTGTCACAATGCTCAACATTTAATAGGAGTCATATAAAAAATAAGCTCCTTCTTCAAAGGGAGAAGGTTGGGATGAGGGAATTTAAATGCATGGTTTTATTCTCCTCACCCAACCCTCTCCAGCAAGAGAGGGCTTAAATCAACAGCATTGCTCCCTCTTTAGCTTCGTAAGCAATAACTTACTCCGATTGAACAATAACTTCAGCTTTACGTGTTTCGCCTTTACCAATCGTCAATAAATCCCAGACGAGTAAGCCTAGCCCGGCGGCAGTCATCCAACCGAAGAACATGCGCCATTGCATAGCACTGATAAACGACGGATGTGTTTGTGCGGCAAAATAGCCCGCCCATGTAGAACCACCGATAGCGCGCTCAATAAATGACTGCTCATAACCTGCAATTAATAAGGCAATCGTCATGCCTAATACACCCATATTCAATAAGCCTAATGCCCATTTCCAACGCCATGCATTTTGTGAGCCTCCGCCCATCCAAACATTACCGCGCCAGTGCTGAATAGCAATATAAAAGAAGGCGATATTAATAGTTGCATACGCACCAAAGAAAGCTAAATGACCATGCGATGCTGACCATTGTGTGCCATGCGTATATAAGTTAATTTGCGGTAATGTGTGCATAAAGCCCCAAACACCCGCACCAAAGAAATTACCAAAGGCATGTGCAATTAACCAAGCCATTGCAGGATGATTCATATTTTTAAATGAACGTTCACCTGAATCATAAACGGCATGTACTACCATTGCGACTAAAGGAATCGGTTCTAATGCAGAAAAGAAGCCCCCAATGGTGAGCCAATACTCAGGCGTACCAATCCAAAAATAATGATGCCCTAAGCCTAAAATACCCGAGCCAAACATTAACGCAACTTCAATATATAACCAAGTCGTAACAATCTTACGGCTAACGCCTAGAATGGTCATTAATGACCACGCCATAATCACACCAACCAATACTTCCCAAGTTGCTTCTACCCAAAGATGAATAACCCACCACCACCAGAATTGCTCATGAGTGATATTGGTCATATAAAACATACCCGCTAAATAGAGCCCGGCTAAGGCAACTAAATCGAGTGTTAATACACCTGCGATACCCGACCATTTACCTTTGCTAAAGGTTAGCACCACATTGGAAAAGAAAATAAGTACGACAATGACAATACCAATATCAGCCCAGCGTGGCGCTTCAATATATTCACGGCCCTCGTTAATTAGCCATAAGGTTGTATCATTACCCGCGCCTGTTTGTACGAATAAATAGACGAGTACAACCACTGTCACCGCGGCCATTAGTACCCAATAACCGATGATGCCATATTTTAGGCCAACAATTTCAGTGCCACTTTCATCTTCTAATAGCCAGTAGGTACACCCCATAAAGCCAAATAACATCCATAGAATCATGGCATTAATATGAACCATACGGTTTACGCTGAAATCTAAGATTTCATACAGAAACCCCGGCATTAAAAACTGTGCTGCGGCCAGTAAACCAAATAAAATTTGAAAAATAAATAAAATGACAGCCGCCATAAAATATTTAACAGCTAATTTTTGCCCATTATTTAGGGTGCTGTCATCAACCGCCGCCCAGCTATGAAAGGTACTTAATTTCCCTTTTATTCCAGATAAACTGGAAGTACTTGTTTCAGTTGTACTCATAATTATTCAACCTCTGCTTCGATAGTAGTGAAGTTATAAGGAAAGCCATTAGTATCAATTGCTGACATCCATTTTAAGAAAGCGATAACACCTTTTGCTTCTTCTTCTGTAATATCAAGGTTAGGCATTTTTCGGCCTGTTCCAAAAGTACGTGCATATTTTTCAGGGTCCATTAAGAACCGTAACATTTGGTCTTCACGTAGATCAGTTGATAACCAACCTTGGTCTAACCAGGCTTTAGTTAAATCAGGCGCGTAATAAGCACCATTACCTAATAAAGTATGACAGTTCATGCAATTTTTAGCTTGTGTGGTTTTTTTACCCAAGCTAACCAGTGCTTCAGCTTCTTCTTCGGTATATTTTTTACCAAATAGTAGCTCTTCTCCACCGATAATAGGCATAAATTTATTCAGTTTTTCATTCATTTGATAATCAATATTTTGATTAATAACAGAATAAGCCTGAACTCGTTCCCCACCTGCAGTTGTCTGCTCTAGGGTGTCGAAGGTTAAAATTACCAATATTAAAAAAGAGCCGGCTGTTACCCAGATAGCCACTTTTTTCCAAAAGGACTCGGAAGCCCATCGAGGTGTTTCACTCATTATTATTCTCCAAAGTTGTAGTTAATGTAGAGTCTTCATGTGTTTTATGACAAAGATGCCAAATAGCAATGGGTGCAAAAAAGTAGCCTACAACCATAACGTAAGAAATAATCTGCCAATAGCCCACTAAATTAGCAGCCATTGATAATTGATAAACGGATATGAGTAATACTAAATAAGATAAATAAGCCGATAGTTTAATGATCAGGCGTGAATTTACTTTTGACCACGTAAATAACAGCGCATAACTAGCGCCTGCCATTATAATTAACGCAGATGAATAAAAGGTGACAAAGAAATCTTTTAAGGCAACAGGTTCAATCATATGTTTTGTTTTAAATGGCGGTTTTAAATCGACATGCACAACCTTGTTTGGCCATGCATTCAGTTTGCTCGACAGGATTGTCTAATAAAGTGCGGATCAGGGCTCGATCAAACTCACATAACTCACCATGCTCCTGAGCAAGATCATGAAATACACAGTTAATAGCACTGATAGTCATTTCCCCTTTTTGTTCACTCACTTCAGCTTGATAGCCTAAGTTTTGTAAAATAATACTCAGTGTATGCGTTTTCTCAGCTGCCGTTTGATTAATAAATTGAGGCGCTAAGGAGTTTGCAATTTTAGCTCCTAAGCGTTGTAGTAATGCGACTAAAGCCTCAGAGCCCATTTCTTCTTTGAGCTCGGCAATCAATAAATTACAAAACCAAGAATATTGCTTAGTAAAATGATTAATCCCTTGTTCAGTTAATATATAACTACGAGAAGGACGGCCTTTCGTTAAATTAAACTTACCCGCTTTAATTAACTGGTTTTTCTCCAAGACAACCATATGCTGCTTGACCGCATTACGCGAGATATCTAGCTTCTCTGCGATAACATCAATACTCAGCCCTGTTTTGGTAGCCAGTAATATAGTCAAAATTTGTTCTTGTCTGGTTCCAGGTTGGTTTTGCATACAGCCTTTTAGTTCGTTATTTAGCACGAGGAAAAGTTAAAAATATCACTTTGAGTTTCAATTATAACAATCATTATATCTTTATAATTGCACTATAAGGGCAATAAATATCTTTTACAATATTTATATTGCAAAAGCTTTGTATCGGCCCTATACTGAACTTTCGTTATCGTATAATTTTAATAAAAACTATAAGAAGGTACTTATGAGCGAATCATCAAGCAAAACATTATTTGAACAATTAGGTGGTGAAGCAGCCGTTGATGCAGCTGTTGATATTTTTTATCGTCGCGTATTAAGTGACCATAGAATTAATCGTTTTTTTGACAATACCGACATGGATCAACAAGCAGCAAAACAAAAAGCCTTTTTAACCATGGCTTTTGGCGGCCCAAATAACTACAGCGGTACTGATATGCGTACTGCACATGCTAAATTTGTAAAAATGGGCTTAGATGACAGTCATTTTGATGCTGTGGTAGAAAACTTAGCCGCAACACTGCAAGAACTTAATGTCCCTGAGGCACTTATTGCTCAAGTAGCTGCAGTTGCAGAAACTACACGTAATGATGTATTAGGTCGTTAATATTAGGATTTTATGATGACGGAGCAAAAAATACAGCTAGGTGAGCAATCTATTTTATGTAAACCTGACGAGTCGCTACTGAATGCGTTGTTACGTGAGCAGGTTGATATCTCTCATAGCTGTCATCAAGGCGCATGCCAAAGTTGCTTGTTGCGTAGTTTAGATGGAGCGCCACCCACTGAGGCGCAACATGGATTAAAAGAAGGTCTGAAGAAGCAAAATTATTTTCTGGCCTGCCTTTGTTATCCGCAACAAGCGATGCGTATTGCGCACCGTCATCATACTGATTTTATGACCCACGGCACCGTGAGTGCCAAACAGGCTCTTAATGCCGAAACACTCTTGCTTACTTTGGATCTTGATGAGCCAATGGACTATTACGCGGGACAATTTGTTAATTTACAGCGTGATGATGGTTTGTCGCGTAGTTATTCAATTGCCAATAATCGCATTCACAGCAAGCAATTAAGCTTTCATATACGCCGTCTAGCAGGCGGACGCTTTAGTTCTTGGACACATGAGGACTTAAATCTAGGTGATCGCATTGCCGTTTCAGAGCCGCAAGGCTTATGCTATTACCTACCTGATAAACCAAACTCGCCTCTATTATTAATAGGTACTGGCAGTGGACTTGCGCCTTTAGCAGGCATTATTAGTGAAGCCTTACATCAAGGTCATAAGGGTGATATTTATTTATATCATGGCAGTCGCGATTTAAACGGCTTGTATTGGGTAGAAGAAATGCAAGCACTGGCTGAAACTCATGCTAATTTCCATTACCATCCCTGTATTTCTAGCGGCGAACCGCCTGATCATGTCTCTGCAGGACGCGCCAATGATGTTGCTTTTAGTCAATTACCTGATTTGAAAGGCTGGCGCATCTATCTATGTGGTCACCCTGATATGGTCAGCAACACTAAGCGCCAAGCTTTTTTAAAAGGCGCCTCGTTATCTGATATTTATGCCGATGCATTTCATGTGGCTTCAGGCTCATTAGATTAATTGTGCTCCAGCCTTCATGAAGCTTTTATCAATTAATACCTCGGCAGCAACCGAAGTTGAGTACCAAGGAAAAATAATTTCTACGGGAATTTTTAAGCAACCAGTAACAGCGCCTCTATTTATTAGCAAAGAAAGCCTAAAGGGTGATCAGCAAGTCGATTTAAAAAATCATGGTGGTGAGCATAAGGCAGTCTATGCTTTTTCCTCTGACCATTATCCGTACTGGCGTGATGTTCTGCAAAATACTCAATTAACAGCAGGTATATTTGGTGAAAACTTAACTATATCGGGATTTGATGAATCAATCTTACATATTGGCGATCAAATCAGCATAGGCCAGTGCCTACTTGAAGTAAGTCAGCCTAGAATCCCCTGCTTTAAACTCGGTATTGCTTTAAAAAACAAAGACATGCCTCGCTTGTTCATTGATCATTTTGCTACTGGAATTTACCTGCGAGTCCTTCAAGAAGGCTTGATTGAAAAAGGAAATAAGGTAGAGGTGATTAAAGAAGGTCCACTAAAATTAAGCGTCCAATCTGTTTTCAGAGCTTATTTTGATAAAGACTATACTGAATCAATACCCATTATAGAAAAAGCATTGCTTATTCCTGAGCTAGCGCCTGAATGGCGCAAAAAACTATCGGTCAGGTTAGCCAATAAAAAAATGTTATAAAATGTATTTAATACTTTGTCAGACAAGTTCTTACATTTTTTAACAAATCCTATTTTTCAGTTATGCTCGAAAAATTAAAGTTACACGCGGCTGATTCAAGTATAAACAGGATATACCTGATTATCTTTATACTTATTTATTTTAGGCACAATGAATGAAAATTTTTCATTTTTTAAGGTACTTAGCAGTTGACCCAGTTAGTTTTAGTCTTAAAGCTAAATTACTCTCTCTTATCGCCTGCTTCTGTTCCATTTTTTTCATTGCTTTAATTACAAAAATAATTGCACCTTGGCCAAGTTATCCCATGATTGTCGCTTCCATGGGAGCATCTGCTATTATTCTATTTTTTATTCCTGGCAGCCCACTAGCGCAACCATGGCCTATTATTGGAGGGCAGCTGGTATCAGCCGTAGTCGGTGTGTACTGTGCTTTGAATATCACAGAGCCCTCTACAGCAGCAGCTTCGGCAGTCGGCGGCTCCATTCTTATGATGTTATTGATGCGCTGTTTGCATCCACCGGCAGCTGCCACCAGTTTAACCCCGATAATGGCAGGAACATCAATTACATCTCTAGGCTATTCTTTTGTGATTGTTCCTGTTGCAATCAATGTTGTTATTATGTTGATATTAGCAATCGTAATTAATCGCTGGGTGATGGGGGTAGACTACCCAAGTCCTTTGCCTGTTAAGAAAAAGCTAAATCAGCAGAATGCAGTTGCAGCCTCCATTCATCAAGTCGGATTTTCAGAACAAGACCTTGCGTTAGCTCTATCAAATAGCGACGTGTTTATTGATATGACACATGCTGAATTAAGCCACCTATTAACCCAAGTTGAAAAACATGCTTTCAAGCGCTTAAAAGGTCAGATTTTATGCGCTGACCTTATGGTTCAAGAAGTTATTACGGTTGAATACGGAACTGACGTAGAAGACGCATGGAAAATAATGCAGCAACATAAATTGAAAGCCATTCCCGTTATCGATAAAGCTAATAGAGTTATCGGAATTATAACTTGGAATGATTTTTTCAAATTTATCAAC
>JAUVAA010000035.1 GCA_030591965.1 bacterium | reverse complement strand
TGCCAATAAACACACAAGAACCGACCAAGGATTGAGCCAATGCTTGCGCTAAATACTGATGCATACGCAGCATTTCTGCTGGCTGAGAAGGCCAATATTTAGCTAATAACTTACTGACAAACATAAACCCGCGTTTAGGGTTTTGCCGGGCTGCATAGTCCGTTAGCTCATTCATTTCAAAATCACTGGCCGCTAAGGTTAAGTTTAACTCTCCCGTAGGCAGCGAAACGCTTATAGTAGACAAGATAAAACCTTATTTTTTAGTACTCATCGTATGAAAAAGGCTTCAGACACGAACCGTACGACCGTCGTGGCTGAAGCCTTTTTCAACACAAGGTAAAAGAATGTTATTACTTAAACACTCACACCAAAACTAGCGGCTAATGGACCTAAACCACCAGCAAAACCTTGACCAACGGCTTTAAATTTCCAATCATTATTATGACGGTATAACTCACCAAAGATCATTGCAGTTTCAACACTAGCATCTTCAGATAAATCATAGCGTGCAATTTCATTAGTATTGTCGGCATTAACCACACGAATAAACGCATTACTCACCTGACCAAAATTTTGCTTACGTGTTTCAGCTTCATGAATCGTTACTGCAACAATAACACGTTGAATCGCAGCCGGAACGTTTGCTAGTGTAATCTCCACTACTTCATCATCACCGTCACCTTCGCCCGTGGTATTATCGCCCATATGCTGCACTGAACCACATTTTGACTTTAGATTGTTATAAAAAATAAAATCAGCATCCGCAGCGACTTTACCATTCGCATCGACTAAAAATGCAACGGCATCCAAGTCAAAATCTGCACCATCTGTAGCTCGGTTATCCCAGCCTAAACCTAATCCTGCCTTTGTTAACCCAGGTGCTTCTTTACTTAAATTAACATTACCGCCTTTGCTTAATGATACTGCCATCGTTATATCCTCTTTGTTATGTAAATAATGGGCGACGAACTTAAGACGGGGCATTCATCCTATTTGTAGGGCGGATTTCAGTCCGCTTTTTTTAGCAATGTCGGACTAAAGCCCGCCCTACTACAAATTTTTATGTGTCCCGTGTTAAGTGGGTAGCCAAATAATGTTATAAATATTGCTGTTGAACTGCTTTCACAACTTGCTGTAACTTACTGTCTTTAGTCGAATCACCAATGGCTGAAAATTTCCAAGCGCCATTATGTCGGTACATTTTACCCATAATCATTGCCACTGAACCCGCAAATTTTTCATCATTGGCAATATCATAGGTAGCAAAAATTTCATCCACTCGACTAGCCGTACCTTCATAAATACGCACGCTAGCAAAAGGGATATCTTTAAAATCTTGGTTTTTATATGAATTTAGAATGAACACCACTTGATCAGCATTGCTATCAATAGCTGATAAGTCAATGCTAACCACTTCATTATCTAAACCATCATCACCACCAACATCACCTTCAGTATCATCGCCTGAATGCTTAATGCCACCTTTCTTAGCTTGCAACTGACCAAAATAAACCAAATCCACCAGAGTTTTATTGCTATCAAACAAAGCCACAGACAGGTCTAAATCCACTGCAACCATTTTTTTACCGCCGAGCAGACCTTTTTTCTCAATCGCGCCCCAGTTAGCACCCACACATAATTTCTGTAATGCGCCGCCACTTGATTTTTCAAGGCTGATACGTTGCCCTTTTTGCAATGAAATTGCCATTATTTTTCCTATTTAAATAAAAAATTAGGCTACGTACTTAACACGGACCATTTTTAGCTGTCCCGCCTTAAACTCGTAGCCCTAGTTTGAAAATAACTAAAGCCATTTAACTTCTATTGTATGTCCCGTTTTAAAATAGCAGCCCGCATTCTTAATTACACCATATAATCTTTTTATTTAAATTTATTTGCCTTAAAAATATCAGTGCTTTCAGCTTCATTTTCCTTTTTATACTGAATAGATGAATATACCGACAGCGCAATCAATATAGCACCTGCTAAACCAGTGATCACCTCAGACACATGCACTGTCATACTGATCAACATAATCGCAGCTAATACGCCAATGGCATAATGCGCACCATGCTCCAAAAAGATATATTCGTCTAATGTACCTTGACGCACTAGATAAACGGTTAAGCTTCGTACAAACATAGCTCCCATAGCTAAACCCAACATAATAATAACGACATCTTGAGTAATGGCAAAAGCACCAATCACGCCATCAAAAGAGAAAGAAGCATCTAATACTTCTAAATAAATAAAACTCATCATGCCAGCTTTTTTGACTAGCCCGCTAACAGCCTCACCCTCTTCTCCATCTTCAAATAGCGCTGCTAAACTATCCACAGCAACAAACAAGATAACACCAAAAATACCAGCAACAAGCGCTTCTAAGCGAACTTCTTCAGGTAATAAGCCTTGTACAATCAACAAAAGACTTAAGGCTACTATCACTTCAATAGCCTCTAATTTACCCCATGAAGCTAATTTTTCTTCAATATACCCTAGCCAGTGAAGGTCTTTACCTTCATCAAAAATAAAAGAGAAAAAAACCATCAACAAAAACATACCACCAAATGCAGCAATTTGTATATGTGATGCCATTAAATGCTGAGCGTAAGTGTCAGTGTCATTTAAGGCCATCTCTGTCACACCAGCAAAACTAATCCCTGTTGCCACGCCTACAATGGCAATAGGAAACAGTAATCGCATGCCAAATACCGCGACCAAAATACCCCATGTTAGGAAGTATTGCTGCCACTTCTCATCCATACGTTTTAAAATTGAAGCATTGACGACCGCATTATCAAAGGACAGGCTCACCTCTAGTACGCCGAGTATAACCGTAATAAAAGCGCCATAGAGCCCTGCCCACATATAAGACAGTACGACACAAATAAAAGTAACCAAAAAAGAAAGACGAAAATGTTGCATAAAATTATTCTCTTAAAAAGGTAACTGTTTAACGCCTATTAAACAACTGCGGTGACTTAGGTTGCTCTTTTTCTTGCAAGCAATGATAAGCAGCATTTTCAAAGCGAATTCTCAATGATTGTGTGCTTTTATTTTCTTTAATAAATTTTTCTGCTTCAATTGCCGTTAAATCTTTCAACATAAACTGAGCTATACACATACACGGTTTAGCATAGCGCTGCTTATCATATTCTTTGTTATTTGATTGAGCGATTTCTCTAGCAACACATTGCTCAGCAAAATCATGTTCAAAAACATGTTTCTGTATATCAGTTACTATCGCATCATGACTATGATCAAAGGGATTATGAACTTTGGCTTTGCCTACTTGCTGCTTAGGCTCATCATCAGAACAAGCACTCAATATAAATACCAATCCTAAACAGAGAGCCAACGAACCTAATTTATGTATGTTTTTCTTTTGCATAAGAATCAACTAGAAAATAAATAATATACTCACTTTATAGTGAGCTATAAAAATTAAACCTGAATAATATCATACATCAGGCCCTTAAAAATGGCTCCCTAAGAAAACCCTTATTTAATCATCACTAAAAACAACGTCTTACTTTTTAGTAAATAATAAACTAAAAGTAACAGGCACAGCGACATTAATACTTTGTAACTTTGCAATATCGCGCAGCTTATTAAGCCCTTCCAGCAAATTAAAATTCTTTAAATTTACAATAAGTGGCTGCTTAGAGAAAACTAATAATTTACCTTCTTTTAGCCGCGTCACTTGTACCACTACCGCTAAAGTTTGCTTTACACCATATAAATCAATAACAGCATCTAATTCCATTTCCTTGCTATATCCTAACTTGATTGCTTTTATATCAGCTGAATCTATCTTCAAGCTAGCAGTTGCTTCTGGAAATTTGGCAATATTAAAAAATAGTGTACGCAAGCGATCATCTCGAATATCAATCCCTGTATCAACGCTGCTCAGGTCAACCCTGAAAGTCGCCTGATTCCCCTTAATATGCCCTCGCATAACCTCAAAATTTTGAACTTCAGTTTTGCTAGCATTTTTAGTGGTAATAAAATTTAATACCGACTGGTCCTTATCCAACACCCAGTCAGCAAAGGCAGACTGAGATACTACCAATAAACTAAAGAAGAAGATTATTTTTTTCATGTGTTATATCCCTACGTTTTAAAAAAATTATTTTTGAGCGGTAAATATACCGTATTCAACCAACTTATTATGAAATAAATGATGTTGTGCTAAACCCACTTTGAAATTAGCTGTCTGAGTTTTACTGCGCATGCCTAACCACTGACTTATTTTTTGTACGGGCTCTAAACGTTTAGCCACTTTATACATATAATCTGCAGAGGGCATAGTTTGCTCGGTAATATCATCATACTTAACCTGCTCAAACTTGTTATCAATTAATAGTTGTTCAAATTCAGCTCGCAAACATAAATTAGGCACAGCCCAGCCATTCAAACAATCAACCATGAATGGCCAATCTTGATCAGAAATCTCAGTTTTAGTCAAAAAGCCATCACAAACTACCACGCGCCCGCCTTTGCGCAATAAACGATAAGCTTCACGCAGAAAGTCACCTTTATCCAAGGCATGACAAACACTCTCTAAACCCCAAACCACATCAAAGCTCTCATCAGGATAAGGGGTATTACAAAAGTCTGACACATCGAACTCAACCAGTTCAGCCACACCATGGCGTTTTGCATGCAAGCCTGCATAGTGCGCCTGTTTAGCACTAATTGTAATAGCTTTCATGGTATTTCCATGATTTTTAGCCATCCAGATAGAGCTTCCACCAATACCACAGCCGGCATCAAGCACCTTATCTTCTGGTTTTATGCCGGCAGCATCATACAGTTTTTGATTTTTATTGAGCAAAGACTGGGTATGTGACTTGGTATTTTTATCCCAATAACCATAGTGCAACGCGAGATCATTACGATTACTCCAAGCAAATAAATAATCCCAATAGCAAGCATCATAATGCCTGACGGCATCTGCTCTTAATGCTTCTGGCGAGGCATTAGCATCACTTTGCAAAGGACCATCACGGTAATCTTGGTTTGGTTTAATTATGTGCATGTTTAATTTTTATTATTTTCTATTAAGATAAGACGTATGTTTATACGGTTTGTTTAACGAACCAAAATTTAGCTTTTACTTTAGAGGCTAGTATTAAGGCAGGGCCGGCTCCAGCCATTGCCACGGCATCGACCAAACAATACCACGCAGCGACACCGCTAGGCGGGTTGCCTTGCGTTAAACCAGAAGCGGGGTCAATAGGAACCCATGCCCATGTACCCGCACTAGTACCGATCAACTCTAACCATGTGGTAATAAAAAAAGCGCCCAAATAAATCATCGGCGATTTACCTTTAAATAAATAGATTAAAAATACCACGAACAAAATAGCCCCAATCTGGTCGCTACGCTCCGCATAGGCCGTTAACCCCCAAATCGACCACGCACCACAACTTAGCACAATAAAAGCAGCTATAGAACGAGCATAGCGCAAGAAAAAGCCAGAACGCGCCAAAATAACCGCTGTTAAATAGACCATGCCATGCCCAGCGGGAACATATAAGGGGACACCCCCAAATCGATAAATATAGCCCTGCATATAAGGTGATGCAAACAATTCACCTATTGTTGCAAAAAGTAAAGCCACACAAACCTGAGCACGTACTAATTTCGATTCACGCGACAATAACGCTGCTAAGAAAATATACCCAAAAAATGCCAATGCCCACTGGAGTTTTTGCGGTGCAAAACCATCTAAAGTCAAACAAATCGCCGTACAACTAAACGTAAAAGCAACAATTTTATAATCGAGAGTATTATGAGCATAAGCCACCCCAGGCTCAGGAAAATGGCGCAACATACAGAACTAGCTCCTATTAATTTAATATTTATTTTGAATGCTATTTTAACATAGCATTCCAGTAAGGTATTTATACAAACCAATAGGCAACAAAAAGGTAGCGCACCAATTTCCCAAAAAAAATAAATATCGTAGCAACTAATAGTGGTAATTTCAGCCAGCCACCCGCAAAACACAAACCATCACCAATAACCGGCAACCATGACAACAGTAAACTCCAGTTACCCCAGCGCCTGACCCAAGCCAGTGATTTTTGTTTTTTCGTATCCAACACATGTTCGGCAGGATATTTCTTGGCAGCCAAAGCGCCCAACCACCAAGTTGTTAAGGCACCTAAAGTATTACCGACAGTAGCAACTGCCACCAATAACATCACAGGCTGTAATTGCTCTGACACCATATAAGCTAATACCGCTTCCGAACCACCCGGAGCAATCGTAGATGAGATAAAAGCACTAACAAATAAACCCCAAACTTCTAGCACAAAACTACTTCCTCTAATTAACAGTCATAAAAAAACCCCTACTGATAAACATCAATAGGGGTTTTTTAAAACTTAAAAAATCAAGATCGAACTATTTTTTCTTTACTAAATTAATTAACCAGCTAACCACTTTTACTGTGATATCAACAGCCTGCTTAACTAATCTGACAAGGTATACGAACACTTCACCAGCACTCATACCTTTAAATTTACGCGCTAACAATGGAGCAAAAATTAGACCGATAGCCAAACCAACAATAGTAAGGCCTGAAAAAAACGAGTCATTACCAATGACTTTATCTTTCATTTCAGTAAGTTCTTCAACGACCACATCAGACAAACTTTCATCAGACTTTTTATCTGAGTAATCATCCTGAATGACATAAGCTGTTACCCCAGGAATACTGGGTAAGTCGCCATCGCCTTTACCAATTTTTAACTGGCCTTTCATTCCTTTTTCCATATGCTGCGCGATATCGCAATGCACTAGGTAAGTTTTATCACCCGGTGGAAAAATTAATGTACCTGTTACTTTACCTGGACCAGTCACCTCTAAGTGAAACATGCCTTTAGGGTATAAGTATTTTGGCAGACCATGCATCATCCATTGATGACGCACATTATCATCATTAACAAAATTAACTGTTAATTTAGTACAAGGCTCAAATTGATACTCCTGCACATCAAAAGCATACATACGGCCCGGAAACTTTTCCGCGTATTTATGCCCAGCATGTACAGTAATTTCCTTAGTTGCAGCGAGACTACTACATCCACCTGGCAAAACATCAGTGTTTTGCCCCATGACCATAGCACCCGTCATATCCATTAAATGACCGTCACCGTGATCCATCATCGATGTGTGATCTTCAAACTCTTTTTCAGCAAACACGGGAGCTGATAACACTAAGGTCAGCGCAGCTATTGATAAATGCTTAATCATTATCATTTCCCCCCTTTTAATGAAGAGATAAAAGCTATCACCTTAACTCTATTAACCACTAAAGCATAAGCTAACAAGCCCAAAAACAAACCAAAAATCAGGTTTCTAAATGAGTTATCTGCCGGTGCTTGAATATCCGCAGACCCAGGCGTTACATCAGCCGCCGCCATTTTACTTGCAGGCGGTGCAACATAACCCTCAGCATCAACTTCACCTAAACTATTCCAGTCATCAATATTTTGCCAAACTGGCAACTTACGATCATGAAACTTTTTAGTGAATAATGGCGCAATGCTCTCACCAATAGTGTTTGGCAGACCGACTTCATTTAGATATTTTTTATACACTAAAGCACTAACGTTACCGCCTGGATTCATACCATTAGTGGTGATGCCTTTTTCACGATGATCGTGAAAAATCCAGATACCTTCACCATAACTATGAAAGCCATCATCCGTGGTATTGATTTTTAAATCATTACGTTGTGCTGGCGCAATATCATAAACATCACGCGTAATTTGCGCGATAGGATTATGCTCTACACCGTCGTAATGAGTAATCGTCCCTTTATGCCCGTGCGTATGCATGGCTAAAGTTTCTCCCGAACTATTAAAAACACGTAGTTTAATGTTCTTATCTGGCTCAGCAACGATGATTGATTCTCTTAAAGTGTACGGAAAAGAACGACCATTTAAAGTGTGGTAATCTTCTGTCGCGTCTGTCATATCATATTCACGATTCATTTTCTTCGCGATTAAACGCGGGTCATTTGATTCCTGAATAATGCTATGTAATTCTTTATCCATCGCATGATAATGCAGATCATATTCACTATCATAATCTTCTAAAATCGCTTTCGATGGATGTCTCACCTGCCCAGCACCGACATTGAAAGTTTGCACCCAGTTATTTGGGCGGTTCTCTTCAACCACGAACATGCCAACCAAACCCATCGCTAAATGCACATGCGTCTGTACGTGGCAATGATAAACAAAAGTACCTGGTGAGCGAGGGCGAATTTCATACGTTTTACTTTGCCCTGGCAAAACAAATTTATCACTTGTTTGCGGTACACCATCGTTCCCTTCACCTGAACTATCCACCCACGGATGATCTATACCGTGCAAATGAATCGTATGTGGAAAGTAATGCGTATTTTCTAACTGTATCCAAATCGTATCGCCCTGCTCCACACGAATAACTGGAGATGGCGCTCTTAAAAGAGGGTTAGCATCAACACCAACAAAACTATTCGTCGCCATACCGCGCGACTTAGGTGCAAATACCCACATACCCGGCTGTACGCCTGGTGCTATATCAAAAGTAGGTACTAGACCTTTAAAATCAGGTGAATGGCCGTTTAGCTCAGCGACTTCTAATTTAATAATAATTAAATCTGGATCACCATCACCATCCATGTCATTCTTTTTAATAATTCCATCGGCCGCATAATAGGTGTTCATCAATGTTTGCATTGATATATTATTTGTGCCTTTTACTTCTGCGGCAATAGCATAAGGGTTATCAGGGCTACAACGTAGTGACTCCTGCATATCAACCCCATCAATGGTCTGAGCGACACGCCATTCTGGATTATTTTCATTACAAGGCGCTTCAACTTCTCCGCGATCTACTTCCACTGTTTTAGGCAAGCTGACCACAGCTGATGCCGCGAACGGCATCAACATGACAGCAGCACCCAATAGCAGTCCTAAAGGATTTTTCTGCATTATTTAGTTACCCTAAAATTAAAAAGAAACAAGACTTTAAGCTTTCTTAATATTCGCGATAATCTCATCGACTTTGCTTTTAAAGCCAGCATGAGAAAGGTACAGAACATATAACCCTGCTAAACCAAATAGTAGGTACATAAACATACTTTTTAGGCTTGTTACTTGTCCTTTACCGGCCACAAATCCCATATGCGCATCTAGTCTTTCGCCGCCATCTTTTAACAAGGTGATATGAATTAAATATTTGCCCTCTTCAGGTACCCCGTTAGGTAATTTTAAAATAACTGAACCTGATTTATGCTTTTTTGCTTCCATAAAAAAGATACGCGTACCTTCTGGCTCTTTAGTCACTTCAAATTCAACAGCCATATTACGAAATCTAATATCTTGATAATCAAATACTAACTGTGTCATCGTTCCTGTATCAGGAAGGTTTCCACAAAAATCTTCCGCAGGGTAAGCAAGAGGTTGATAAGCGGTATAATGAATCCAATGCTCTGGCTCTAACTCAAATTTACACTGATCAGTATCTGTACCTGCTGCTCCACCATGTGCCCATAAAGTCGCAGAAAAAAACAAACCTGCAAGTGTTAATAAACTTGATTTTATGATACTTTTTCTCATAACTTCTTCCTCTTTAAAATATTTATTATAATTATTTGACTACTTTTTTCGCAACCAAGCCAATAAGGCACGAAATCAGACTGGAACTCTAACATATAGACCTTCACAAAGAAAGGTTACTTCCGTAGCTATTATTAGCTGTTTTTTATTATATCAGATAACACTTATATTGCTATTGCTATTGCTATCCCGCTCAGCTTTTCGTAAAATTTTAGGAATTATCATTCCGCAACCTAAGGTCCCATAAATGTCTCATCTAACAAACGCTCCAGAATGGTTAGCTCTAAAAGCACATCTGAAAGATGTTAATCAGTTACATATCAGAGACTTATTTTCAGCAGACCCTACACGATTTAACACCTATTCAACGTCATTTGATGATCTATTATTTGATTACTCGAAAAACAGAATCACCGAAGACACGTTACCATTACTCTTTAAGTTAGCTAATGCGAGCCAATTAAAAGCACATATTAGCGATATGTTTGCTGGTAAACGCATTAATAAAACAGAAAATCGCGCCGTTTTACATACTGCACTACGTAACCGCAGCAATACGCCAGTTTATGTCGATGATGTGGACGTTATGCCGCAAATCAATCATGCCTTACAAAAAATGCGTGATTTTTGCAGCTCAGTCCACTCAGGCGAATGGACTGGCTATACAGGTAAGCGCATTACCGATATCGTCAATATCGGTATCGGTGGTTCAGATTTAGGCCCAAAAATGGTGGCCAAAGCACTAACACCTTATGCTATTGAAGGCATGAGCGTGCATTTTGTGTCTAATATTGACCAAGCAGACTTAGTTGAAACGCTGAACCAAGTACCACCAGAAACGACTTTATTTTTAGTCGCATCGAAAACATTCAGCACTCACGAAACCATGACTAACGCTTCTTCAGCGCGCTCTTGGCTCCTAAAACATGCGAATAACGACAAATCAGCTGTAGCAAAACATTTTGTTGCCCTCTCTACGCACAAAACGAATGTCGCAGAATTTGGCATAGATCCACATAATATGTTTGAATTTTGGGATTGGGTTGGCGGTCGCTACTCCCTCTGGTCTTCCATCGGCCTATCGATTGCACTTTATCTAGGCATGGAGAACTTTGAAGAATTATTAACCGGTGCGCACGAAGCAGACAAACATTTCCAAACAACGCCATTCGAAGAAAACATCCCAGTAATTATGGGCTTATTAGGTGTGTGGTATAACAACTTCTTTAACGCAGAATCGCACGCAATGCTACCTTATGATCATACAATGCAATTTTTTGCAGACTATTTTCAACAAGGAGACATGGAAAGTAACGGTAAAAGCGTTGATTTAGAAGGCCAACCTACTGATTACAGTACCGGCCCTATTATTTGGGGACAACCAGGCACTAACGGCCAACATGCTTTTTATCAGTTAATTCATCAAGGCACCAAATTAATTCCTTGTGATTTTCTAGCACCCGCTCAAAGTCATTACGACTTAGCAGAACATCACGACATTCTTATTTCCAACTTTTTAGCGCAAACCGAAGCATTAATGAAAGGCAAGACAACCGACGAAGTTAAAACTGCGCTAGGTAGCGATGCCAGTGAAAACCTCATTGCCTCAAAAGTGTTTTCAGGTAACAGGCCGACTAACTCATTTCTATTTAAAAAACTAACGCCACATACTCTCGGTAAATTAATTGCCCTATACGAACATAAAATATTCGTACAAGGAAAAATTTGGAACATCAATAGTTATGATCAAATGGGCGTAGAGCTAGGTAAAATTCTAGCGGTAGAAATCTTACCGCAGCTTGAAGGTGATATGCCGGTGACTTCGCACGACAGCTCTACCAACGGCTTAATTAATTACTACAAGAAAATACGCTAAATCCGACCTTGCTGCTACAACGCCTTTTTCTAATACTGCTGTTTCCTTTATTAAACGCATGCGATGCGCCTCAAAGTGAACCAGCAGTTGAGAAAGCGACACCAGCCCCAGCTATTCAATACAACAACCAACTTGAGCGCATCAAAAAAACTGGTCTATTAACCGTATTAACTCGTTACGACCCCACCACTTATTATGAAAGCGCTGATGGATTTACTGGCTTGGAGTATGATTTAGTACAATTATTTGCCCAACATTTAAAAGTTCAGACCAAGTTCATTATTCCTGACACTTTCACACAAATCTTGCAAAAAACCCAAACAGGTGACGCTGATTTTGCCGCGGCTGGCATAACTATCACCTCAGACCGACAACAACAGCTCTTATTCACCCCGCCCTACCAAGAAATTACCGAACAAATCATCTATCGCTCCGGAACAAAATCGCCAAAAACAGTAGCCGATTTAAACGGTGGAATTTTAGAAGTCGTACAAGACACTAGCCATGTCGAAACACTACTGCAATTACAAGAAAGTAACCCAAACTTACAATGGTTTACCAATAAAAACTTAGATACTGACGGACTACTCTATCTAATTAACGCAAGGCTTATTGATTACACCGTTGCTGACTCCAATCAAATCATATTAATTCGACGCTTTTACCCTAAATTAAACGTCGCTTTCGATATCAGCCCTCCCCGACAACTCGCGTGGGCTTTCCAAAAATCAACAGATACCAGCCTTTACGATGAGGCAACTCAGTTTTTCAATAAAATCACCAAAAACAAAGTACTAGAGCAACTACTTGAGCGCCATTATGGTCATACCCGAAATATTAAGTATGTAGGTAATTGCACTTTCCGCTTACATTTTGAAAGCCGACTACCTCAATACCAAGCGTTATTCCAAGAAGCCGCTGAAAAATACGCTTTTGACTGGCGAATATTAGCAGCTATTAGCTATCAGGAATCGCATTGGAATAAAGATGCGGTCTCACCAACCGGCGTAAAAGGCCTAATGATGCTAACTAGAGCAACCGCCAAACAAGTCGGCGTAAAAGACAGGATCAACGCCAAAGAAAGTATTTTTGGTGGTGCCCGCTACCTAAAACAGCGCCTCAAAAAAATTCCCAAACGAATTCCCGAACCAGATCGCACTTGGTTTGCCTTAGCATCTTACAATATAGGCTTTGGCCACTTAGAAGATGCACGCATTATCACCCAAAAATTAGGTAAAAACCCTGACAAATGGATTGACGTTAAACAAGTACTGCCTTTACTAACAAAAAAGAAATGGTACTCACAAACTAAACATGGCTACGCTAGAGGCAAAGAACCCGTATTATACGTGGCCAATATTCGCAGCTATATAGACCTGCTACTCTGGTACACCAACAACAAAGAAATTGAAGAAATAACAGCGATGCCCCCATTACCACTTAAAACTCATTAAAATTTCACACAGAACACACAAACCTTTTTATTCTTCTGCTAAACTCCTATCTTTACAACTGTAAATGAAGGAAACCTTCCAATATGCTAACTAAAACTTTAACCCTGCTTGCACTCGGCTCTACATTAATAGGCTGCGCTCATACCTCTGGAGGTATTGCAGCATCAAATATACCTCTTGAACCTGGAAGTTATACTACATTAGGCCGAGCAGTTGGAGGCGACTGCCAATATGAACTTTTAGGCCTCATCCCCCTATCTAATGGCAACCAAACTCATTCTGCCTTAGAAGATGCATTAGCAGATATTCCCAACACATCTGCCTTAATACAAATAACTTCAGATACTTATTCTCAATACTGGATTTTATGGAGTAACACCTGTACTCAGGTGTACGGCACTGCCGTGACAACAAAAGAAGTGGCAAGTAAACAACAACCCTAGTAAAATAAGCACCTCAGAAAGCAGTGTTTGAACTTAAAGGCATTACCCCTTGTTATCAGTTGTTGTTCTGTTATCGCCATATATTTTTATATTTTAAGGAGTTTTCTAATGGCAACAGGTAAAGTAAAGTGGTTTAACAACACAAAAGGGTTTGGTTTTATTGAACAAGCTGAGGGCGGTGATGATGTATTTGTTCACCATTCAGTTATACAGGGAGATGGGTTCAAAACACTAGAACCTGATCAAGTTGTCACTTACGATGTGGAAAATGGCGCAAAAGGTTTATCTGCAATTAACGTAACCGCTCAATAAACATACGCAATACTAAAAAGGCTCCTTTATGGAGCCTTTTTTTTGTCTGTAATAAACTTTAGACACATACCTTCCAGTAATGGCATATTCATATATTGATCTACCGTGTCAGCCATTAAATCAATCCCTTGCTCCCGTAGTGCAATAAAATCCACTGTTTGTATTTTCTGCACGCCCGCCCAGCGCAACAGAGCAGTACAAGCTCCTGACTGATCAAAAATGCCATGTAAATAAGTACCTAAAATCTGCTGATCGCTTGATATAGCCCCTTCTTTCACGCCACCTTCCAGCTCAATTACTGGCGCTAACAAGGCTGGCCCTTCAGAAATCCCTGCATGAATTTCATAGCCGCGCGCAACGGCATTAGCCATTAATAGTCTCCCTGTGACTTGATTTAAAATTTTATCTTCATTTAAGGTCGTTTGCATATCCAACAAACCTAAGCCCTTGCTAGAGCCAGGCTTCCCTTCAATACCTAAAGGGTCATGCAACAGATTGCCAAGCATTTGATAACCACCGCAGATCCCTATCACTTTGCCACCGTAGCGCAAATGCTGAAAAATAAATTTCTCCCAGCCCTGCTCTCTAAGCCATGCTAAATCAGCTCGAACCGACTTACTTCCCGGCAAAATAATTAAATCTGCTTTTGCCACTAAATCAGGATTACTACTAAACTGAATATTCAACCCTTTATTTAAACGCAAGGCATCAAAATCAGTATGGTTGCTCATGCGCGGCAGACGAGGAATGACAATATTAAAAGCCCCTGCCCCGACTTCCGATTGCTTTACTTCGACACTATCTTCAGATTCTAAATACAAATCATGTAAATAAGGCAGAACGCCAAATACTGGCTTCCCCGTGCGTTGCTCCAACCAATCAACACCAGGCTGCAAAATATCAATATCACCGCGAAAACGATTAATGACAAAACCCAACACTCGTTGCTGCTCAGACTCGCTTAATAAATCCAAAGTACCCACTAAATGCGCGAATACCCCACCTCGATCTATATCAGCCACAATAATAACCGGACAATCAACTGCTTCTGCAAAGCCCATATTAGCAACATCTCTATCGCGCAGATTAATCTCTGCTGGACTCCCAGCGCCTTCGACCACCACTCGTTGGTAGCTTTCCTCTAAACGCGCAAAAGAATCCAAAATAACCGGCATCGCTTGTGCTTTATAGGCATGATAAGCTTTCGCATCCAAATTTTTTATCGCTTTCCCTTGGAAAATAATCTGCGCGGTTTTATCTGAATTAGGCTTAAGCAAGACAGGATTCATATCTGTATGTGGTGGTAAACCACAAGCCATCGCTTGCACCGCTTGAGCACGACCAATTTCGCCCCCCTCCGCAGTCACTGCACTATTTAATGCCATGTTTTGCGGCTTAAAAGGCGCAACTGAATACCCTTGACGCTTAAAATAGCGACACAAACCTGTGACTAATGCACTTTTTCCCGCATCAGAAGTCGTCCCTTGCACCATAAGCGTTATTGCTGGCATTGATTTCCTTGTATATTAAGAATAGCGCCTCTAGCGCGGTGAAATAGCTTGCAAGGCGGAAGTTAAATGCGTCCACTCAGCCTCATTCGCAGGCAAGCCAAACCGTAAACTTGCAGGCTGCACAAAAAATCGCGTAAAAACAGCCTGCTTAGCAAGTAAGTCATGAATTTCTGCTGCATTTTTCGTGATTACCCACTGAAATAGCAGCGTAGAACCTGTTGGCATTAATTGATAATCACTCAGCAAATGAGCCAAGCGCTCACTATCTTGCTGTAGCTGCATTCGCGTACCGCCTTGCCACTGCTTATCTTGTAGCGCACAAGCCGTAACAAAGCGAGTAGGATTACTTAATGCCCAAGGACCAAGCAACTCATCCAGCTGCTCTAAAATATCAGCTTCAGCTAAAACAAACCCTGCTCGAATTCCAGCCAAACCAAAAAACTTGCCGATAGAGCGCAAAATAATTAACCCATTTAAAGGCGCATAAGCACTTAAACTTAACTCAGGCACACAATCAATAAAAGCCTCATCAACAATCAACCAGCCATTTTTTTTCTGCAACACATCCAACCAAGCAAAACACTGCTCTTTACTAAATTGGCAAGCACTGGGGTTATTTGGATTAACCAATACCAAGCAATCTAACTGATCAATATGCAGATCAATATCGTTAGCCGACAGGCTCACTATTGTATGCCCCGCTTTCTGCCAAGCATGTGCGTGCTCAGCATACGATGGCGCCACAAGACCCACCACGCTCAATTTACGCAACCGCGGCAAAGCCTGAATAGCCGCTTGTGAACCCGCAACAGCGAGTAAAGAATCACATTGGTAGTAATGTTGCGCGGCATCAATAAGCCCATCCAAATTCTCTGGCAAGCGCAACCAGACGGCATCAGGAATTTTTGGAATAGGATAACCATTCGGGTTAATACCTGTGGACAAGTCGAGCCAGTCACTTACTGGAATTTGATGTTTTTGCGCCGCCTCCAGCAAACGTCCACCATGTTTAAGCAACAAATTCCCCTAGAAAAATAACGCCCAACCATAGCAGCGTAGTCAAAACGATCAACAAATTAGCACGCTTTATATCCTCATTAACTACGATACGTCCAACACCCAAAATAGGTTTATTTTTTAATAAGCCATGATAAATCGCTGAACCACCTAATTGCACACTTAAACAACCCGCGCCAGCACTCATCACCACACCCGCATTTGGGCTTTCGCAAAATGGACTTTGTGTTCGCCAACAAAACCAGGCCTTTTTGCTATCGCCCAGCAATAAATAACTTAAAGCAGTAAGCCGTGCAGGCAGCCAACTCAATACATCGTCTAAACGCGCTGCAGCGAATCCAAAATGCAAATAATGCGTATTTTTATAGCCCCACATAGCATCCAAAGTATTACTTAAACGATAAAATAGCGCACCTACAGGCCCAGCAATAACGAACCAAAAAATCGGCGCAAAAACTGCATCAGCACCGTTTTCCAGTGTCGTTTCTATCGTAGCTTTACGTATTTGCAAAGCATCCATTTGCTGCGTTTCCCGACTAACAATCATGGCAATTGCCAAGCGAGCTTGCGCTAAGCGACCTTGCTGCAAAGGCCGATAAACCGCCAAAGTATGCTGCAATAAACTTCTAGGAGCAATACAGAAATAAAGAATAATAGGACTTAGCCATTGATTTAAAATTTCTGGCTGCGTCAACATAAAAACAACAATATTTATCGGTAAAACAGCAAAGGCCAAAGCGAGGAAACCATAGGCTTTTTGCTTTACATTAGATTCATGATTCGATTGAATAAATTGCCTTTCTAAATAACTCGCCCACTGACCAAAAAATACCAAAGGATGCCATTTTTTTGGCTCACCCAATAAAATATCAAGTAACAAGGCAAGAAAAAGCGCAAGAGCAATAGACATCTAGTAAACCATCCTAACTTGAGAAAATTTAAAAGATAAAAAAGAGACGTGCGGACAGGTAGATATTTTGCACCTACTACATATCAACAGGTATAAACTAGAAAATATAAAAAGAATAATTGAGATCAAATTTTAGGCATAAAAAAACCAGCTAAAAGCTGGCGTTTTTATACCATCTTCTATGGTGGGATCTCCGGGATTCGAACCTGGGACAATCACATCAAAAGAAACATACCCACCCTTATTTATTCCAGCACTATCCATTATAGGCCATTTCAAATTGAAATTATACATAAGATAGCAAGGAATCACCCCGCAAACCAGCACTCTAAAGCTCATCAAGACGCGTGTCTCCGTATTTTACAAAATAGAGGCCGCCAGCAATGAGAAGGTGGGGGTTAAAGTCGGTTTCCGACAACAGACTTTGATGGACCTACCATCATCTTCCAATGAGCTTATACACACCCAATTCAATATCAATATAGAGTCAGATGCGGCCTGTGCCACACTACCCGATTTTCAGCGTATGTTAGCTTAGCAGTACGGTGGCTTTTTTAGTTACGCTGATTTTTGGCGCAGCCGACAGACCACCAAGCAAGAAGCAAGAAGCAAGAAAATAGCATTATCAATGCAAATCATTCATCTGATGCAAAAATTCTTGGTACAGGTCACCAGTAGCTGCAAGAGCATGCTTAATGCAGATATTTAATATAGACCACTACCTTACGGCGTTCTTAATTTGGGGTAAGGGACTTGAAAAATAGGTAGTAAATCTTTTTATGTAGATTAATAAGCCATAAATTCGTATAATTGCACCATTAAAGGCGCTGTGCTTAGGTTCGAGGGATAAGTAATTTGTAGTGTTGTTATTAATATAAGCACTTAAAATAATGTAGTAACTTTTGCAGTAACTACAATTCTGGATAGTCTAAACACCATTAAAATAAGGCTTTATGATTCCGACCCTCACCATTTGAAGCTATTAAAAAATCCAGCCTCGACTGGATTTTTTTTGTTTCTGCCGTTCCTATTACACAAAACATGAATACCTTACTTAGCTGCCCCAAGGTTTTCGCAAAAAATTTTCCTATAAAATTTATAGCTACGCCTTAAACTCGTAGCCAAATTTATCAAATTACGTAATCATTAATTAGTGGAGAAACAAACTCATGGGTAGAGCCTACGCAAACCGTAAAGATTCAATGGCAAAAACATCAGACGCCAAAGCCAAAGTCTACAGTAAATATGGTCGTGAAATTTATGTTTGCGCCAAAGCTGGTGGGTTCGATCCAGA
The DNA here is from genome assembly GCA_030591965.1 of bacterium. GTDB lineage: Bacteria > Pseudomonadota > Gammaproteobacteria > Methylococcales > Methylomonadaceae > Methyloprofundus. The sequence goes on along the minus strand of JAUVAA010000035.1, from coordinate 877 downwards.
TGGCAACTTAGCATTACGCGGCTTGATTGAGCGCGCAAAAAAAGACCAAGTACCTAGCCATGTTATTGAAAAAGCGATAGAAAAAGCTAAAGGTGGTGGTGGCGAAGATTTTGCACCTGCTCGCTATGAAGGTTTTGGGCCCGGCAGCAGCATGGTTATTATTGAGTGTCTGACCGATAACCCTAATCGTACTTTTGGCGATGTCCGTCAGTGCTTTACTAAATCAAAATGCAAAATTGGTACTCAAGGCGTTGCTAGTCACATGTTTGATCATGCCGCTATCTTTTCCTTTAAGCATGATGACGAAGAAGCTATCCTTGAAGCATTATTAATGGCTGATGTTGATGTTTCAGATATTGAAAGCGAAGGCGGTAAAATCACAGTATTTGCACCTCAAGCTGAATATTTTAAGGCCAAACAAGCGCTAATTGATGCTCTAGGGGAAATTGACTTTGAAGTGGATGAGATTCAATTTTTACCGCAAATCACGAAACCTATCAGCGGTGAAGACTTAGAAATGTTTGAGAAGTTTTTAGATATGCTTAATGACTTAGATGATGTACAGAATATATATTATGACGTAGAGTTTTAAGACTGTATTTTATTTCTGACATTAACAAAAAACTCATTATAGCCAAAGCTTTCTATTTTTTTGCAATGCATAATAAAAAAGGGAAGAGCACCTCTGCTCTTCCCTTTTTTCATTTCAGTCTATTACAACAGAAATCACTTACGCTCATAAAAAACCGAATAACTAACGTTCTCTAGGCGCCTTACAAGTAGCCGTTACAACACCGCTTTGACTCACAGTAAATCCACCAGTACCAACAGAAGGCCCTTTTACTTCTAAGCCTGCCTTTCCTGGAATACCAATCAT
>JAUVAA010000094.1 GCA_030591965.1 bacterium | reverse complement strand
TTATATTTTTATTATTTTACTTTGGGCGACAACACCACTGGCCATTAAATGGAGTGCTGAAGGTTCGGGGTTTATTTTTGGTGTAGCAGCACGTATGTCAATTGGCTTGCTCTGTATCTTGTGCATGCTCTTATTAAGTCGCCAACCGCTACCTTGGCACAGTAAAGCGCGCCAAACCTATTTGCCATCGCTGTACAAATTTATGGCGCTATGATGGCAGTTTACTGGGGGGCGCAATTTATTCCTTCAGGCTGGATATCGATTATTTTTGGCTTATCCCCATTTATTACTGCGTTATTAACCGCACTCTGGCTTGGAGATCGGAGTTTAACTTGGGATAAATTACTCGCTTACCTTTTGGGAGTCGGAGGGCTTGCACTGATTTTTAGCACGGCAATACAAATGAGTTTTCAATCGGTATTGGGGATTTCCAGTGTCCTGCTCGCGGTATTTTTACAAGCATTGAGCGCTGTTTGGGTTAAGCGCCTGCAAGCCAAACTACCCGCATTGACTCAAGTAACGGGCGGACTCATTTTTGCCACGCCTTTATACCTAATAACTTGGTGGCTGATTGACGGAATAATCCCAACCACGCTGCCAGCGTATAGTTTATTATCTATTTTGTATTTAGGACTGATAGCAACACCGATTGGCTTTGCTCTGTATTACTATATTTTGACTCATTTGGCAGCAACACGCGTGGCGTTAATTACCTTGGTATCACCGATATTAGCTTTATTTTTAGGCTATTATTTGAACGAGGAAGTGTTGACTATAAAAATTATCGCCGGCACGGGATTAATTTTATGCGCTTTATTGATCCACAGTTTTGTAGGTAGATATCGTAGAAAAGTGGACTGAACTCCGCCCTACACGGTGTTATTGCTACTTTTTATTAGTTACAACCCCATCATAAAAATCTCTGGCTTGCTGCGCGCACACATCAAATGCGTAAGTGTTCGCTTTCTCTAAATACGGTGCCTTGGATGCCTCTAACTCCGCTTCATGCTCAATCCAATAGTCCATTTTCCCGATTAAGCTCTCTAAGTTTCCAGCAGAAAATAAAAACTGCTCATTTAAAGCAAATTGCGCTGAAGCACTCTGCTTAGAGTCACTAATTAAAGCCGGCAAACCACAACCAATAGCTTCTAAAACCGCCATTCCTTCTAACTCTATGTCAGAAGCATGAATAAATAAATCAGCCGTATTAAATAAGGTAATTAGTTTTTCTTGGCTAACATATTCAAAAAAAGCGGGATTAGGCAGTGAATTACCTAAATCAATTAACTCTTCGCGTAACGCGCCTTGACCCGTTACAACTAACTGAATTTTATCTTTAAATTTTGATTGTTTAATGGCTTGCATAACTAAAGCATGACGTTTTTCCGTAGCTAAACGACCCACCATTAAAATAACAAAGCGACCTTCAAATTCTTGCTCCTTAACACACTGTTTAGGCTTAAATTGTTCAGGCAAACCATTCGATACCACTTCTACAGGAGATTGAATAGCATATTTTTCCAGCATTTCTTTACCAAATGCACTGGGAGATAAAACTAAATCCGCTTTATTGTAAAAAGTGCGTATAAAAAATCGATACAAAAAAGCATTAAGCCAAGGAAGGTCCAAACCAATATTCCACATCAGATTTTCTGGCTGCACATGAAAACCAAAAACGACCGGTTTATTCATTTTACGGGCAATCTTTAAAGCCTGATAACCCAGAAAAAAAGGGAATTGAATATGCACCAAATCTGCTTCTTTAATGGCTTCTGTTAATACTTTTTTATTTGGCCAAGCAAATAAGAAATCCATTTCTTGCATTTGTTTTTTAGCAAATGGCAAATAAAAAGCAGGAAAAACAATTTTATGCTCTTCTGCTTTACCGGTACTAATGACTGTTAAGTCATCTGATTTTTTGAAGTAATCAATAAAACGTCGCGTAGACACAACGCCACCTGATTTTTCTCCATCTACATTATCTGCAACAAAAACAATTTTCAATTTACAAAGATCTCTCGGAAAACAAGAACGGGAAAGGTTTATAAAAAAATTAAGAAATATTAGCTAAAGCAGCTCTGGCCTTCTCTTGCTCCATCATTCTTATTTTTGCCTTATTATCATTAGAATCAACTTCTGCACCAAGGGCTTTATTTAAAAAACTAACGGCTTGCTCTTCTTTGCCTTGCTCTAATAAAAACTCACCATAATAATAGTTACTACCAATACCTTCAGGATCGACTTCTAAAGCTTTTAATAAATACGTCTCTGCTTCATCATTATCACCAAAAGCAATCGGCCAGCTAGGTACTTTATAATAAAGAACACCTAAAGTAACGAGAGCAGAACCTTTGCTCGCTTCTGGATTAATGCCTATCGCTTTTTGCAATAAGTCCTTCGCTTCATTAACTAAACCTAAAGCCACAAAACTTGATGCATCTTCAGCCATAGTCAACAGAATAGCTGACTTCAAAATAAGCGGCTCTGCTTGACTAGGAAACTCAACAACAACGTCAGTAATATCACTCACTAACTGCAAAAAAATATTTTTACGCTCAGGGGTTGCTTCAATTTCTCGAGTATCAGCCCAGCTCCCTTCAATCTCAGAAACACGCTCATTCATCGAACCTGAAACGGCACTCTGAGTAAAAAGTAGCAAAAAAACAACAAAAATTAATTTTTCCATAGCCAAAAGTATAGTATTGAGCCGCTGACAATTCAAGTTTTATCCAGATTTATTATAGAAAAAACATTAAAAAAGAAACATAAGCATCTGATATTAAAAAAACACAATACATATACCACAATTAATAAAATGTTTTATGTGAGATCTATATCACATTTTGTTGCGCATGTTGTATAATTACAACTTGCTATATAATCACACCCTTCATTATTGCTACACTATTATAACAACACGCAAAGGCTATTCGGATACATTACTTATGTCGCAAGAAAATTCAAGCTGGAATAATTGGCAATTATTGACCGAAAAAGGTCGTCAAATCTGGGCTTACAAGCCTGATTCTCAAGATATAGCTGCACATTTAAATAATGCGGATGATTTTTCCGAGCAAGAACTACAAGACTTTGCTAAGGATTTCTCTTTCGATCGCCAGATTAATCCTTCAGCCAGCGACAAAGTTTTTAGACAGCAATACCAAAAAAATAATGCCTCTGCTTATTCAGGCACTAGGCCCAAAGCAGAAAGCGCAGAAGAACAAAAGCTCATCGATAGCCTTATTAATGGCATGCATTATTTCAGCCAATTACAAAGTAATGAAGGTCATTGGCCAGGTGACTATGGCGGCCCGCTCTTTTTATTACCCGGCTTATTAATAGCTGCTTACCTAACAGACACCCCCTTCCCTAAACCTCATCAAGAAATGATGAAAGTTTACCTATTCAACCATCAACATACTGGTGGTGGCTGGGGCATGCACATTGAAGGGCAACCGACGATGTTTGGTACGGTCATGCAATACGTTTCTTTACGTCTTTTAGGTACTCCTCAAGAGGATCCTAGATTACAAAAAGCGCAAGCTTGGATTAAAGAAAATGGCGGCGCAATCGGCATTCCCTCTTGGGGGAAATTCTACCTTTCCATCTTGAACTTATATGATTGGGACGGCTTTAACAGCTTATTTCCTGAAATGTGGCTATTCCCTAAATGGTTGCCTGTACACCCTTCTCGTTACTGGTGTCATAGTCGCATGGTCTATTTACCGATGGCTTACTGCTATGCACAGCGCATACAAGTACCTGAAAATGATTTAATCTTATCTTTACGCAAAGAAATCTATAACGAAGATTTTGCTAGCATCGACTGGCCAAAACAAAGAAACCAAGTCTGTGAAAAAGATTGCTACACCATCCAGTCACCTGTTTTAAAATGGATGAATGCTTTCACCAATGGCTATGAAAAAATCAGACCGCAATGGCTAAGAAACAAAGCAAATGATTATCTTCTAAAATATATCGATGCGGAAGATGCGCAAACTGAATATCTTGATATCGGCCCAGTCAACAAAGCGATTAACTCTATGTGCGTTTGGCATGCCTATGGCAAAGAGTCCGAGCCATTCAAAAAGCATGTTGCCCGTTGGTATGATTATTTATGGGTAGCCGAAGATGGCATGAAGATGAGCGGTTATAATGGCTCGCAGTTATGGGATGTCGCTTTCACTACACGCGCCATGTTAGAGAGTGATTTAGGCAAACTATTCCCTAAAACGCTGGAAAAAAGCTATCACTTTATTGATGATATGCAAATCCTAGCAGAGCATGAAACCCATGAAGAATTTTTCCGTCACCCTATGATTGGTAGCTGGCCTTTTTCTACTGCTGAGCAAGGCTGGCCAGTTGCCGATTGCACCTCGGAAGGTTTAAGCGCTACACTAGCAATCCATAAATCGGGATTATTCAAACAAAATATTAGTGATCAGCGCATAAAGCAAGCCGTTGATATTATTTTGTCTTACCAGAATAAAAATGGTGGCTGGCCAACTTATGAACTAAGTCGCGCCCCCAGCTGGCTAGAAAAACTCAATCCATCTGAAGTCTTTGCAGATATTATGATTGATTATTCTTGGACAGAATGCAGTGCCGCTTGTGTGGTTGCTTTACTGGAAATTTTAGAGCTTTACCCAGACTATAAACACGATGAAATTGAGCATGCTATTTCTCGTGGGTTAAAATTTATCGTCAAACAACAAAAAACCGATGGCTCTTGGTATGGCGGCTGGGCAGTTTGCTTCACTTATGCTACCTGGTTTGGCATAGAAGCCTTAGTTCAAGGCAAAGATTATATTGATGCTCAACTAAGAACAAACTGCATTAATAAAGCCTGTGACTTCTTGCTGAGCAAGCAAATGACTGATGGCGGCTGGGGCGAAACCTACGAATCCTGCGCAAAAATGGTTTATTCTCAAGCAAAAACCTCACAAGTAGTTAATACGGCTTGGGCATTACTTGCCCTGCAAGCGGCAAAATCACCAGAAAAAGTAGCGATTCAGCGCGGCATAAATTTACTCCTAGATCGACAATTAGAAAATGGCGATTGGGCTCAAGAAAACATTTCTGGCGTTTTCAACTATAATTGTATGATTACTTATAGCTCTTACCGTAATGTCTTCCCTATTTGGGCATTAAATCGTTTTTATCAACACAAACACTATTAAAGATTAGTTATTCATATTAAAATTAATCAGTTAAAGTCTATTATAAAGATTACTTATGCATACAGCTTCTGAACATAATGATTTATTTGACATTTGCATTGTCGGTGCAGGGATGGCGGGAGCCACAATTGCAGCCTACCTTGCACCCAGCGGTATCAAGATTGCACTTGTTGATAGGGAATATGTAGAAAAAAGGCGTATCGTAGGTGAACTATTGCAACCTGGCGCAGTACAGACCTTAAAGAAAATGGGCTTAGAACGGGTACTTGAAGGCTTTGATGCACAACCTATTTATGGTTACGCTCTATTTAACAAAGACAACGAATTTTCTATTGAATACAACCAAGATAAATCAACAGATTATCGCGGTGTCGGACTACATAATGGTCGTTTTTTACAAAAAATTCGTGAAGATGCACTGCAAAACCCAAGTATCACACAAATCCACGGCACGGTTTCAGAGCTTATCGAAGACGAGAACCATGTCGTCATCGGCGTTAAGTACAAAGAAAAACACACGCGCGACCTTAAAACCATCAATGCCAAGCTAACTATCACCAGTGATGGTTTCTTTTCTAGCTTTCGTAAAGACTTAAGTAACAATGTAAAAACCGTTACTTCATTTTTTGTGGGACTTATTTTAAAAGACTGCGAACTCCCTTACCCAAATCATGGCCATGTGTTTTTATCAGCGCCGACGCCTTTTATTTGCTACCCAATTTCCAGCACAGAATCACGCCTGTTGATTGATTTTTCTGGTGATCGAGCGCCCAAAAAAGAAGAAGTAAAACACCATATTGAAAATAACGTCACTCCATTCTTACCTAAAGAATTTAAGCATTGTTTAGATCAAGCTCTGCTTGAGAATGATTATAAAATCATGCCTAACCATTACATGCCCGCCAAACCCGTCTTAAAAGAAGGCGCAGTTTTATTAGGCGACGCACTGAATATGCGCCACCCCATCACTGGCGGCGGTTTAACGGCTGTCTTTAATGATGTGTACTTACTTAGCACGCATTTACTGGCGATGCCTGACTTTAACGACTCCAAACTGATTAACGAAAAAATTAATTTATATTATAACGATCGCTATCACGCTAATACCAACGTCAACATTATGGCCAATGCTTTATATGGCGTTATGTCTAATGACCTACTTAAACAAGGTGTATTTGAATATTTACGTAAAGGCGGTGATAACTCTGGCGGCCCCATCAGTTTATTAGCCGGCCTAAACAGAAACCCTACTATTCTGATCAAACATTTTTTCAGTGTTGCCTTACTGTGCATTAGCAATCTTTTTAAAGCGAAGACAATGAGCTTCTCCAATGCTTTTCGCGTCATCAAAGATGCCTTTTGCATTATCAAACCGCTAGCCGTCAATGAACTGCGCCCTAGTTCATTTTGTAAAAAGAATATTCATAAATAACATGCAAAGACTTAAAGATAAAATACGCGATATTCCTGACTTCCCTAAACCAGGCATTATCTTTAAAGATATTACTCCGCTAGTAAAAGACCCAGCGGCTTTGCGTTTATCAGTACACCAATTAATTCAACCCTTTTTAGGCAGAGATATTACTGCCGTTGCAGGTATGGAGGCGCGCGGATTTATCTTTGGCTCATTAGTTGCTTGGGAACTTAACTTACCCTTTATTCCTTTAAGGAAACCTGGCAAACTTCCCTACGATGCACAAAGTGTTTCCTATGATTTGGAATATGGCTCCGCTAGCCTAGAAATTCATACTGATGCATTAGATAAAAATGACCGCGTACTATTAATCGATGATTTATTAGCGACGGGCGGTACTGCAAAAGCGAGTTGCGAACTTATAAAACAACTAGGCGCTACCGTTGAAGCTTTAGCCTTTGTCGTAGAATTAGACTTTCTTAAAGGCAGAGATCAACTTAGCGGTTACGAAATTCACTCGCTACTTCACTATTAAGTCAATCCACAAAAGCCATGCCGGAACTGCCCGAAGTCGAGACAAGCTTACGCGGCATTAGCCCCCATATAAAAAATCAAATCGTTACCCAGGTCGTCATACGCAGGCCTAAACTGCGCTGGCCGATACCTAGCGATTTGCCTGAACTACTTGAACAGCAAGAACTAAAAAGCCTTAGCCGCCGCGCCAAATACTTGTTATTACACTTTGACACTGGCACCCTGCTTATTCATCTCGGCATGTCAGGGAGCTTGCGTATAGTTGCAGAAAATACTCCTGCGGCTAAACACGACCATGTTGACATTACTTTTGCCAACAAAAAAAGCATACGCCTAACCGACCCGCGCCGATTCGGAGCAGTCCTATGGCTTGGAAAAAAACCTTTTGAGCACTCTCTACTTAGCAATCTAGGACCAGAGCCTTTATCTGACAGCTTAACGGGCAAGTATTTATACGAAAAATCCAGAAATAAGAAGGTCCATATTAAGCAGTTCTTAATGAATCAATGCATCGTCACTGGCATAGGTAATATCTACTGCACAGAGGCACTTTTTTATGCAGGCATAAGACCAACACGCGCAGCCGGAAATATTTCATTAAAACGCTACCAAACACTAGTCTCGCACGTAAAAAGAATTCTACAAACCGCCATTGAACAAGGCGGAACAAGCCTTCGTGATTTTGTTGGTAGTGATGGCAAGCCAGGCTATTTCAAACAAGAACTCAGCACTTATGGCCGCTCAGGCCTACCCTGCCAACAATGCCAGCAACCTCTAATGGAAATAAAACAAGCCAATAGAACCACCGTTTATTGTAAGCACTGCCAAACTTAAATCTCGTTTTATATCACAGACTCATCTCTGATTACCCATGAGCTTCCGCCATTTTAAAAACAGCCAACTAGACACCTCGTCATTCCTGCACTCTCTTAGCAGGAATCTAATTTTTTACTACATAGATTCCCGATAAAAGACTTCGGGAATGACGTGTTATAGAGTGTTGCCGTTTCTTTATCCTAACTTGACGGAGACTCATGGGTAATCTGTAGCCTGTAAGCAGCCTGCGACTTGCATTCTGTGGGAGTGGCTTTAGCAACGCGACTAAAGTCGCTCCCACATTGTTTTGTATAATCCCATGTTATTTACATCATGCTTCCGAAGTGAAATACAGGAAAATAAATCCAAGCCCCCACACTTAAATTAACAACACCATGAATCAAGAAGACCTAACCAAAGAAAAAGTAAACCAAGAAACCTCTAAAATCGCTTGGTCTGAACTACAACGTTTTTTTGCCAGCGGCTTAGCTGTCTATGTAGCACCTGGACTCGATTTAGTAGAGGTTGCCGATGCCTTCTCTAAAGATAACAAAGCCAAAGTCGAACAATGGATGCAAGCCCAACAAGTTAACCTTGTCTCCGACCAACAAGCCACAAATTGGGTAAGCCATGACACTATAATGTGGGCGACCGTTGTTAAGCCTTGGGTGCTTGTACAAGCACTTTAATCTACCTAGTTAAAATTCCCACCACAGAGAAAAACATTTAATTCATAATTAATCCTATTACAACAATATCTGAAGTTCATACCTAACCAGACAACCTTTCACTCTATCTCCTCTGTGGTTAAATATCTAAAATCATACTGAAAGTGAGCTGCTATTCCTTGCAAAATCACAGTGCATATTGCACACTTAGCAAAAACACTACTTAATACACTACAGGGGTTCCCATGGAAAGAAATGAAGCAATGTCCTTTATTCTAAAGTTACTAAAACTTATGCTAGAAAAGGATGGCTCTGATTTATTTATCACTACTGGTTTCCCACCAGCAATGAAAATAAAAGGTATTATGACTCCCATATCAAAGCAGGCCTTATCAGCCAACGATGCAAAATCACTGACCCAGTGCATCATGAATGATAAGCAGCTAAAGGAATTTGAAGAAACTAAAGAATGTAATTTTGCCATCTCCCCTGCTGGCTTATCTCGATTTCGTGTCAATGCCTATGTACAACAAGGTACACAAGGCTTAGTTATGCGAACTATCGCCAATGAAATACCTAGCTTTGAAACACTCGGCTTACCTTCCATATTAAAAGACCTGATTATGGCCAAAACTGGCTTGATTGTCATGGTTGGCGGCACAGGCTCTGGTAAATCAACTTCCATGGCCTCAATGCTCGACCACCGCAACGAAAACAGCTACGGCCATATCATCACCATTGAAGACCCCATCGAATATGTGCACAAGCATAAAAACTGCGTGGTCATGCAACGTGAAGTCGGCGTAGATACCGACGGTTGGGAAATTGCACTACACAACACCTTACGTCAAGCGCCTGATGTTATTGTTTTAGGTGAGATTCGCGACAAAGAAATCATGAACTTTGGTATTGAATTTTCCCAAACGGGTCACTTAGCACTTGCCACCTTACACGCCAACAATGCTAACCAAGCCATTGATCGTATCTTAGGTTTCTTTTCCACAGAAACTCAAGTCAAATTAATGCAAGATTTATCTTTAAATATACGTGCTATTATTTCGCAACGTTTAATTAAAACAGTCGATGGTGGACGCTGCGCCGCGATTGAGATTTTAATCAATACGCCCCTCATTTCAGATTTAATTGCCAAAGGCGATGTCTCCGGCATTAAACCTATCATGGCTAAATCACGCGAACTCGGCATGCAAACCTTTGACCAAGCGATATTTGCACTCTATCAGCAAGGTAGAATAAGCTACGAAGAAGCACTAAGAAACGCTGACTCGGCTAATGAGTTACGTCTACAAATCAAACTAGCGAGTGGTGAAGATAACTCTAGTAATGGACTCTCTTTAACATCTACAGATGACCATGAGGATGCGGATTAAGGTCCACCTAAATCAAGAGCCCCTACTTAGTAGGAATGAGTATCCACACAACTTTTTTATATTAAGTTTTGTGTAGGATGGGTAGAGCGTCTTTTTTGCGAAACCCATCATTTTTGTAAGATTGATGGGGTTCCCTGAGCACCTAAAGTAGGGCGGACTTTAGTCCGCCATTGCTCAAAAATCGGACTAAAGTCCGCCCTACTATATTATTAATGTTTCGTGTTAAGTGGGTAGCCTAAAAGTTTAAACCAGCACTTACCTCGTCACCGAGAATACCTCCCCCTATCGAAACCTAGCCACTGAACAAACAAAACTATGGATATCACGCCTTACCTAAAATTGATGGTCGATAAAAAAGCTGAAAACCTAATTTTCTGCCTTGACTCAGCTCCTCGCTTACGCTTATTAGATCAAGAAAAACCAGTAGGCAACGCAATATTAAGCCATGAAATACTGAATGAAATTTTTCTGGCGCTGACAGATGACACACAAAAACTACAATTTTCTATCGACAAAAAAATACGCTTTGTCAGTCCCTTATTTGGTGGGCAAGATTTTGTCATTGAAGCAATCGAAAAAGACAGCGAGCTATCCATTAACATCAGCATAGATAAGCGCCAAGCAGCAGCAAAAAATTCGCCGCCCAAAAACATACAAGTGCTAGGCTCTGCACCACCCGAAACATTGGATATATTTCCATACCTAGAAAAAATGGTCGCTCTCGAAGGCTCTGACCTTTTTATTACCTCTGGCTCGCCGGTCAAAACAAAAATACACGGCTCTGCGGTTGAACTTGACAGCTATTTGCTTACTCCCGAACTAAGCAAGTCAGCCGCTTATGCGATTATGACCCAAGAGCAGATTGAAGAATTTGAACAAACTAAAGACCTTGATTTTGCTATTAGCCTACCTGATGAAAGCGCCCGTTTCCGAGTTAATGCCTTTTACCAACGCCGAACCATCGGAATCGTATTACGTTTGATTCCAGCCATTATTCCTACAGCAGAAGAGCTAGACCTTCCTGAGGTACTCACAGAATTAATTATGGATAAGCGTGGCTTATTATTGATGGTTGGCGGTACAGGTTCAGGTAAATCGACCTCATTAGCTGCGATGATTAATCATCGCAATACCAATGCTGCAGGACATATTCTAACCATCGAAGACCCTGTTGAATTTTCACACCCGAACTTAAAATCCATTGTTAATCAACGTGAAGTCGGTGTCGATACCGCCTCCTATGCGCGCGCCCTTAAAGCCAGCTTACGAGAAGCGCCAGATGTTATTTTAATCGGGGAAATTCGCGACCGTGAAACCATGGAAGCCGCTTTAGAATTAGCTAACACAGGGCATTTATGTATTTCTACTTTACATGCAAATAATGCCAACCAAGCCATGGAACGTATTATCAACATGTTCCCACATGTACAACATAAACAGTTATTTATGGATCTTGCCGTCAACTTAAATGCGGTTATCTCACAGCGGCTTATTCCTGATGTGCGAGGTAAACGCTGCGCCGCAATCGAAGTTCTTATCAACACCCCACATATTTCCAACCTGATTTTAAAAGGCGATCTAAATGAGATCAAAGAAGCGATGAAAACGAGTGGTAGCAAAGGCATGATAGCATTTGATGACGCACTACTGGCTCTCTATAAAGCCGAAAAAATCAGCCTCGAAGAAGCACTAAGAAATGCCGATTCCCGTAATGATTTAGAAGCTAAGGTTAATTTTGGTTAGAAATAATATATAACATTCTGTGGGAGTGGCTTTAGCCACGAAATCGCGACTAAAGTCGCTCCCACAGTTTTTTATGAACAACTTACGGCATCCTTCATTTATCAGTTTACACTTTGTCAGGAGTGCAATAGCTTTAGCTATTGCTGTGTACAGAAAAAGCTAAAGCTTTTTTACTCCGCGTTTGCTTGAATCGTGAAAAGTGTAAACTACTT
>JAUVAA010000028.1 GCA_030591965.1 bacterium | reverse complement strand
GATTGATTTGACTAGTGGGCATAGGTGTCTCTATTTAGATGTCTGAAAAAGATTAGTAACCGTTCAGTTCCCCTCCTTAACAAGGAGGGGTTAGGGGAGGTTTTATTAGAAAAATACTCTCCAATCCTGTGGTTTTTACAGGGAGAGGTGATCGGTTACAAAGATTAAGCATTGATAAGTTCATAAGCAATCACATCAAGTTGCTGCCGTCTGTTATTGATTAATTGCTGCAATACTTTTTGTTCTTTTATCGCTGCGCGATGTAAGGCGACGATTTTTTGTTGGGTTGCTATCGGTGGCAAGGCAATGGGGGTATCTTCGAGTATTTTCCGTCGAATACTGACATGTAAACTGCCTTCTGCACTGATTTTAAAATACTTTTGTACTGGACGTTGGTTAAGTTGCCAATAAATAAATTCGGGTAATACGGTGCTTTTCTGCTCTATATTAATGCGAATAATAAAAAAGTACGGTGAGCAAACGGTCTGTTCAGGTAATTGTTGCACAAAGGTCGCAAAGTGCCGTGCGCCTTTGGCAATAAATAAAATATCTTGCGCCTGTAGCCAGTCAGGAATTTTTCGTCCTATTAATTTAGTGGTAATTAATTTTTTTATATTAATTTCACCAAATTCATTCACATCACGCACTTGCACAACCTGTGTTTCAGCCTTAGGAATTGGTTTGATCGTCCCACGAAATGGGTGTCCTGAACGTATGTTTGCAATTTCACAGAGCTTAGTTTTCATGGTTTACACATATTTATATTATTTATTTTTATGCGAATGAGGTATTAATTTTATGTGTTAAATAGGGAGTGAGAACACATAAAAAAGTACGGGGCTGATATTGAGGCATAGGGAAGTAATAGTCAAGTTTTATGCGGTAACAAGATGATGCAGTTTTTAAGTTGACATTAGCTGTTGTTCGATTTATTCTTTTTCCATACATTCCCGATTAAAGATCTCGGGAATGACGGCTATTACAATGATTATTTATTGGGATTGGTATTATTGTAAGGCCTAACCCTATTCCGCATTACTAGGAGACATTTTTGAAGCAATCCTTTTATGATCTAAATTATTCTGATTTAGAAAAAGTTCTAAATCAGAATAATTTAAACTGTTCAGCAGCGGCAGTCCTTTTTAATTGGCATTATAAGAAAAAAGAAAAGACTCAGTGTTATGAGAACATTGCAAAAAGTTCATTGGCTTTTTTGCAAAATAATTTCGATTTCTCTCTACCTGAAATTGATACGGTTCATGAATCAAAAGATCGAACAGTAAAATTTCTTTTTAAGCTTAAAGACGGCCACAAAATTGAAACCGTCCTTATTCCGTTTCATAATAAATATTCTATTTGCCTTTCATCACAGGTTGGCTGTGCAATGAATTGCTCTTTTTGTTTTACTGGAAAACAAGGGTTTAAAAGAAATTTGACGACAAGTGAAATTGTTGGCCAGTTTCTACAGGCTTGGCGTTGGATAGCGAAAAATAGGCCTGGGGAAGAGAGGGTTTTAAATATTGTTTTTATGGGGCAAGGCGAACCTTTACATAATTTTGATGCTGTCAAAAAAGCGTGCGAAATATTTTTATCACAACACGGAACTTCAATTGGTGTTCAAAAAATCACTATTTCAACGGCTGGTTATATTCCTGGACTTAAAAGGTGGAGCCAGGAAATTCCCGGAGTGAATCTTGCGTTATCTCTTCATTCGCCCTTTGAAGCAAAGAGAAATGAACTTATTCCTATTAATGTTAAATATCCGCTAGATGAAGTGTTGGCATATATTGATAAGATACCTTTAAATAAAAAGCAGTTTGTTACTTATGAATATATTCTGATAAAAGATTTTAATGATTCTTCAGATGATGCTAAGGAATTAGGGGGGATTTTGGCTGGTAAAAGTGCTTATATAAACTTAATTCCTTTTAACTCATTCCCAGGCTCGCATTACAAGAGTCCGGATTTGGATAAAATTGAAAAGTTTAAAGAAGTTTTAGATACTTTTAAAATTCCGACGTTAATAAGAGGTGCTAAAGGCGATGATGTATTAGCCGCATGTGGGCAACTCAACTCTAAAGATTAAATAGCTTTCAAGTGCCAGTGAATGAGGCCGAACCGTAATTTCTCATTACCAATGATGTATAGATAATTTTTTTGCTCGTCATCCTTCATGTTGTTAGCAGGAATCCAAGTTCAGCGTAGATTCCCGACAAAAAACTTCGGGAATGACGGTATTTTTATCGACATTTGCCTGTGACTAATGAGACGTTACGCTGAACCAAGTCAATAATATGTTTTTATGGAAAAATACATAAAACCTTTATTATTAATCAATAAATCCACAGGATGAACTGGTGGTTTTTATGTAGCTCTTTTTGGGCAGTAGTTTATCGGTTGACTGGTTAGTTAGGGGCGTTAGCTGGCCATGAATAAGTACCTAATAAAAATTAATTTAACATTTCTGGATGGGTAGAGTGGAATGCCTGCTTTTTAGGCATGCAATGAAACCCATCAACTTTACACAGAATGATGGGTTTCGCAAAAGACGCTCTACCCATCCGTAAAACACGTAAAATATAAATGTTAAAATAATTATGCATATGTATTTATTAATTTCAGTGGCTGTTTGTCCCGAGTGGTTAAGTGGATGGCGACTGTGTCGTTTTGTTTAGTAGGTTAGATGCTAGTACATAGCGATTTTTTCCTAATCTCTTTGCTTCATACATAGCAGTGTCAGCATATTTTATTAATAAATCAGCCTCGTGATGGTCTTTAGGATATAGGCTGATGCCAATGCTGGCACTGATATGGACGATTTTATCCTGTATTAAAAAGTCATCACTCAGTTTTTGTAAAATAGAATTAGCAATTTTTTCGGCTGCCTTTATATGTGTAATAGAAGAAAGTATTAGCGTAAATTCATCGCCGCCCATCCTAGCAACGGTATCCTCTTCACGGCAGGATTTGGTAAGGCGATGACTGACGAGCTTGAGTAGTTGATCGCCAGCATCATGACCCAAGTTATCATTGACTGCTTTGAAACCATCTAAGTCTATAAATAACACGGCCAAAGTTTTGAGGTGACGTTTGTTGTGCAAGATTTCTTGTGTTAATCGTTCCTGAAAGAGTAAGCGATTAGCTAGCCCAGTAAGTGGGTCATGAAAGGCTATTTTCCTCAAGTTTTTTTCTTTTTCTATTTGTTTAGTTGCATCGTAAATAGTGCAAATAACACAAGCTATTTCTTTGAATTCGTTTTTTTGGCATTCTATGTTTACTGGAAAGGATTTGCCATTTCTAGTTCGGCCTATAGTTGACGATTTATGAAAAGTAAGTATGTCGTTGACTAATAAGCTACTAGGTATGCCATCTGGGTATTGAAAAAGTCGGTTGGCTGCTTGATTACTAAAGATGATTTTCTGCGATTTATTATAAATAATGATACTTGTTTCTATGGAGTTGAATATGGCATTCAGCGCTTGATTATTTTTAGAGGCTAAATGTCTGTCTTTAACTAAGCTCTGGGTAATATAAATAAAAATAAGTAAGGCCAATATGAGTAATGCGGATTGAATCAAGCGTAATAATCGAATTTGTTCGTTTGCTTCTTGTTCAAGCGTTAAGGTTAGCTGGTTCATTGTTCTTAATAAAGCAAGGTTGTGCTGACTTGTGTTTTTAATCGCCTGATCAAGTAGTGCTGGTGTTGATGGGGCTAATGCGAGTGAAATAGGCGCTTGAAAAACAGACCAAAGCTGGCGGCCTTGAGTGAGGTGTTGACGTGCCTGAGTAGATTTAATTGCGGGAATATAAACTGGTTTGTGGTCGCCATCTAAGGTATTTCCGCCTTCCCAGAATGCATTAAGCGTATTGTCAAATAGTTGCAGTGCGGTTTCTAGTTCGGCTTTAGTCTCTTGTTGTTCCGTGTCAGTTGGACTTAGCTTTAGTAGTAATAACGATTTACTAATGCGTTGCGATAGCATACGTTGACGCCCAGCTAAGTTGATGGCGAGTGTGCTCTTGCTAAGGCTATCAGATATCCAGTAGTTTAATGAGAGCGCAGAAATATCAAAAACTATAAAAAGAATAATGGGAAAGAAAATAGCGTACTTTTGGTTGCCCATAAACTGACCTAAATAAAAGTGAGGTGATACTGGATATTTTAGTTAAGTACTCATGCAAAAATTTCTTGACACTTTTCTTTAAAGGCTCGCGTAGGATGGGTAGAGCGTCTTCTTGCGAAACCCATCATTCTACGTGCAGTTGATGGGTTTCATTGCGCGCCTAAAAAGCAGGCACTCCAATCTACCCATCCTACAAAATGTTAAAAAACTTATGGTCTGGTACTTAGCTAAACACGGTGCTTTAGGCATTATCATCAAATAAAGTTGGTTTATCAAGGATTGATGGTGCTTGGGATTTACTTGATGTTTGTTGAGTCGCATTCATATTGCCAGGGGTTAAACCCTCTGCTTCAAAGCGAGTAGTTAAATAGCCTAAATTATCTTGTACTAGATTGGTAGTTTTAGCGTCTTCGCTCCAAAAATTGGTATGTACAGCGTTATCAAAATAAGAGATTTTACAGTGCAGTGTATCTAAGTGGGGCGGAGATAGGCTGATCGTTGCTGACCAGTTTTTTTGCTCGGTTTGTTGAGATTTTTTATGGTTTTTTTCGATCTCAATTCTGACGGCGGTGGCTTGTTTTTTTTCAGTAAACGGTAAGTCTATTACCCAGACTTGTTTATTTTGATCTTCTTGAGGTAATGACTTGAGCTGATTGAGTGCCAGTCGAGCTAGAGCGCCTTCTGATTTGCTTTGTAGGTCTTTCAGTAGGTTCTTAAGCTGATCATCACTGGCTAAGTTGTTTTTGTCTACTTGAGATTCGTGCTGTAGTGCTTGGACAAATTTTAATAACACGGCTTTAAAGTCTGAATTGAGTGTTAGTCCTGTTTTTTGTTTTGTGTGAGCTAACTTGGCTTCCAGATAAAGACCGCTATTATCCAGTGACTTTTTGAGTTGCGTGCCTTCTGTTATCTGCTGTGGTTTGGGTAAATCGCGTAGTATTTCTTGAGCAAGGCGTTTAAGTGTTTCTGAGACTTTTTCATTGCTGGCAATTTGTGGGAAGGCGCGAATTAATTGATTGAGTAATTCGGGTGCAGCAATTTCTTTAGGCAGGTGATCTTTGATTGCGGTGGTAATGGTTTGTTCTGGACTTTGGTGTGGGAGAATTTGAAGCTGTACTTGTGGCCCAGTTTTTATGACTTGTAGCGTAAGAGCTTGCTGGAGGCTGAGCGCAGGAAGAGGTGTTGATTTTGATATTGGAAAATCAATGTTAATGAGTATTTTAGAAATGGCGGGAGTGGTATTTTGAGTTGTTTCAATAGCGCTACTGGAAACTAGAGTATTTTGTGTTGCTGTTGATAATGCAGGAGCTAGTTTTGGAGTGATAAAGCTCTGTGTTTTGAGGGTTTCGGTCGTGTTTTGCATAACCGTAGCTTTAGTTGGCGGCTCTGACTGTAATACTACTGATTTAGGTTCCAAAAAGCGTTGTGTTTTTGTGCTTTTGTCTGTGTCGCTTGATAAGCTGGAAGAGGGAATAAGTAGACGTAGCTTAAGGCTTTTAGTATTACTATCAATAACTGTTGCACTCAGTAATTGTTGAGGTTTTAATGTGGATAAAAGTGCGCTATGTGCGGTGTTTCTTGGTGTTTGTAGTATGTGTACTGCAATACGGGGATCGGTACGGGGTATGTTAGTTTTAGCTGCTTCTGTCTGTGAGGCGTTTAAGTTAGCTTGTAATACGAGTGTTGGTGCGTTACGTATAATATCGGCAGAGACTGAAGTATTATTTGTTTTGCTCGATTGTAAGAGCTGGTCAGGAACTAAAATTTTGACCTCGGGTTGAGGTTGTAATTTTATGACTACTAATTTTACAGCTTGCCCTGATTGTAATGGTAACGCTTGCTGTTTGCTTTCGGGCGGTTCATTTTTGAGGAAGGCGGTAATTTTCTTATTTTCGATGCTCAGTTGAATGTTTTTTTTGTCTTGGCTAACCTGTACGATGCTGGCATCAATTTGTTGACCTATTTTTAAATTTTCCGTGCCGCTCTTCGTTGGGGTAAGCGTGTTGAGTAAGTGTTGAGCTTGGGGGGGGATAGGCAGGTTAATCATGATTAAAGCAACAGTTTTTGAATGTCGTTGATTTCATCTTTGGCTTGATCCAATATATTAATACTAAGATCGACATCTAAATTCCCTGAAACGAGTTTTTTATAAGCAGGAAGTTCATCCAATTTAGGCATTTTTTTCGGATCAACTTTACCGATATAGCTATGTAATTGAGAAATCATCACGATATCTGCATAATCAGCTTTTTCATTGTCGTTTCTATACCAATTCTCCGAATTGATAATCACGTCTTCAAAGTCTTCGTGGAAATCCCATTTACGTAAAATTTGTACGCCAATTTCCACGCGTAATTTACGTACGGTTTCAGTTAAATCTTTTGGGCTAGCTAAAATATCTGGCTGTTTGTCGGCATAAGCGAGAATAGGCACAATGCCGATATCATGAATTAAGCCGGCTAACATAGCTTTATCTGGGTCAAAACCAGGGGTTTTATGTGCTAATACAGCGGAAATCGAGGCAACATAGCTGCTATGTTGCCAGAGTTCGTGCATCTTTTTGCGAATCACTGTTGAGCTTGCATTAAAAACACCCTTTAAGGCAAAGGTTGTAATGATTTGTTGCGAGCTTTGTAGACCTAAACGAGTCAGTGCTTCAGGGCAACTTTCGATTTTACGTCGGCCACGGTACAGCGGGCTATTAGATATTTTTATTAGTCGTGCAGTAATGGAAGGGTCAATTTGGACTACGCGGGCAATTTTATTATTATTAGCTGAGCTGTCATTAATGGCTTTTTTGATTTTAAACGAGACATCAGGGATCGTAGGTAAATCGAGTGAATCTGACTGCATAAATTTATAGCAGTCAGCATAAAGTCGATTTTTTGCTAAGCTTGAGCGCGTTTCTTCTGGGGAGGGAGCTGAGTTTTTTTGATCCATAACGACTATTTTACTGAATGTTATCCAGATACACGCATAATTAGTTTAAAATTACTGTCTTTACGCGTTATTCTTACATTATTCATATTTTATGCAACAAACATCTGCAGAAACAATTCAAACGCTAATGACCGTAAGGGATTATATTCGTTGGGCGGCTAGCCGTTTTGCTGAAGCAAAGCTTTTTCATGGTCATGGCACTGCAACCGCTTTGGATGACGCTGCTGCCTTAGTTTTACATAGTTTGCATCTCCCTTATAATTTATCTGAAAGTTATTTTAGTGCGCGTCTCACTGAAGCTGAACGACATAAAATTGCTGATTTAGTAGAGCGACGTATCAGCACACGGATTCCTTCTGCTTATTTAATGCATGAAGCGATTTTTGCAGGCTTGCCATTTTATGTGGATGAACGCGTGTTAGTGCCGCGCTCTCCAATCGCTGAACTTATTCACGAGCAATTTATGCCTTGGGTTGAGCCTGATGATATTGTGCGTGTTTTGGACCTATGTACTGGCAGTGCCTGTATCGCTATTGCCTGTGCTTATGCTTTTCCTGATGCTTTGGTGGATGCGGTTGATTTATCGGAAGATGCTCTGGAGGTTGCTAAAATTAATCTCGCTAAGCATGAGCTGGAAGAGCAATTAACGTTATATCATTCTGATTTGTTTAGTGCCTTACCTGCACAGAAATATGATTTAATTGTTTCTAATCCACCGTATGTAGCCATTGCTGAATGGGAGCAATTGCCAGCTGAATTTCATGCTGAGCCAGAAATGGGCTTTACCGGTGGCGAGTCGGGATTGGATCTAGTCATTAAGATTTTAGTTGATGCCGCTGATTACTTGTCTGAGCAAGGTGTTTTGGTTATTGAAGTAGGTAGTAGCGCGGAAACTTTACAGGAAAAATTTTCGGATATACCGTTTTATTGGTTGAATTTTGAAAACGGTGGCGATGGGGTATTTTTACTGACTGCAGAGCAAGTTTTTGCATTTAATGAACAATTTAAAGAAGCATTGGGGTAAGTATGTCAGGTAATAGTATAGGAAAGTTATTTACAGTGACGACTTTTGGAGAAAGTCACGGTATTGCATTGGGTGCAACGATTGATGGTTGTCCACCGGGTTTGGAATTATCTGAAGCAGATTTACAAGGTGATTTAGATCGCCGTCGCCCAGGTACATCAAGACATACCACGCAACGGCGTGAAGCAGATCAGGTAGAGATTTTATCGGGCGTATTTGAAGGTAAAACCACAGGCACGCCAATTGGTTTATTAATAAAAAATACCGATCAGCGCTCTAAAGATTATGCCAATATTGCTGAGACTTATCGTCCAGGCCATGCTGATTATGTTTATGATCATAAATATGGTTTTAGAGATTATCGTGGTGGTGGACGTTCTTCGGCGAGAGAAACGGCGATGCGCGTTGCTGCGGGCGGGATTGCTAAAAAATATTTAAAGCAACAGTATGGTATTGAAATTCGCGGTTATCTATCGCAATTAGGCCCGATTAAAGTTGAAACGGTTGATTGGGCGGCGATGGATAATAGTGAGTTCTTTTGCCCTGATGCCAGTAAAGAAGCTGAATTAGTGACTTATATGGATGCTTTACGTAAAGAAGGCGATTCCATTGGCGCGAAAGTTAATGTCATGGCGACTAATGTACCGCCAGGATTAGGTGAACCTATTTTTGATCGCTTAGATGCTGATTTAGCACATGCCTTAATGAGTATTAATGCAGTTAAAGGTGTGGAAATTGGCGATGGCTTTGATTGTATAAATAGTAAAGGCACAGATTTTAGAGATGAAATGACGCCAGAAGGTTTTTTGAGTAATCATGCCGGCGGTGTTTTGGGTGGGATTTCTAGTGGCCAAGAAATTGTCGCTAGTATTGCCTTGAAACCAACTTCTAGCTTGCATTTACCGGGACGCAGCATTAATCGTAAGGGTGAAGCAATTGAAGTTGTGACGAAAGGGCGGCATGATCCTTGTGTCGGCATACGCGCGACACCTATTGCTGAAGCAATGATGGCGATTGTATTGATGGATCATATGCTACGCCATAGAGCGCAGAATTATGATGTGCAATCTACGTTGCCTGTATTGCGTTAATTAGACGGTGCAAACTAAAATACCTTATTGGCGTTTATCTGGATTTTATTTTTTTTATTTTGCAACCTTAGGCGGCTTTTTACCTTATTGGAGTTTGTACCTTAAAGACAGTGGCTTTAATGCGGCTGAGATTGGTGAATTAACCGCTTTATTGGTAGGTACAAAAATTATTGCCCCCAATCTTTGGGGTTGGATTGCAGATCACACGGGCAAAAGTTTACGCGTGATTCGTATTGCCTCTTTTTTTGCGATGGTTTTGTTTGCTGGTTTTTTATATCAGCGATCGTATCAATGGTTTGCTTTGGTAACCGTAGGCTTTAGTTTTTTTTGGAATGCAGCGCTACCGCAATTTGAAGCGGCAACCTTGCACCATTTGAAAATGGAACCGCATCGGTACAGTAATATACGCTTATGGGGTTCGATAGGCTTTATTGTGACGGTCTTGGGGGTAGGGTATTTGTTGGATTTATACCCTATCGATTTGTTGCCTTTGTTTATTGTTGTCTTACTGGCTTTGATTTGGTTGATTTCTTTAGTAACGCCGGAAGTTACGGTTGCTAAAGCCAGTCAAGCCATGATTGGTATAGGGCAAATTATTAAGCAGCCTGAAGTTATTGCTTTCTTGGTTGTCTATATGTTGTTACAGGCATCACATGGCCCGTATTATGTGTTTTTCTCTATTTATTTAAAGCAATATGAGTATTCGGCCACGACGATAGGATTACTTTGGTCGCTTGGTGCTTGTGCAGAGATTGTCGTTTTTGTCTTTATGCGCCAGTTACTCAAATCTAATTCACTACGCCATATATTGTTAGTCAGTTGTTTGCTAGCGGTATTAAGGTGGTTATTAATCGCTTGGTATGCCGATAATATGTGGATATTGTTGAGCGCTCAATTACTGCATGCTGCGACCTTTGGTTCGGCGCATGTAGCGGCAATGCATTTAGTGCAAAATTATTTTGGGCAACATCATCAAGGTAAAGGTCAGGCGCTTTATAGTAGTCTTAGCTTTGGTTTAGGTGGCATGGTTGGTGGCTTGTATAGTGGTTACGGTTGGGATCTCTACGGGGCGCAATGGGTGTTTAGTTTTGCTGCGATTTTAAGTTTTTTGGCTTATATTATTGCGGCAATTTGGGTGGGCAAAGGTAAAGCTGTTGTTCATCAAGAGGATTAAGTTAAAGGTATGAAGTTATCAGGTATTAGGAGATAAGTGGTTTGAAACAACCTGTATGTAGAGCGTGTGACTTTGGAAGTTGTGAAAGTATTATGCGGTTGGGGTGAAGTATGAATCCCAACAATTGAGGCTAGGTAAGTCATTGATTGTTGGGGTTCGCAAGCTCACTCCAACCTACGGAACTAAAGTCACGCCTTACCACCTATATTTGTTTATCTGATTACGCATGAGTCTCCGCCAAATTAGGATAAAGAAACGGCAATACTCTATAACACGTCATTCCCGAAGTCTTTTGTCAGGAATCTATGTAGTAAAAATTTAGATTCCTGCTAAGAGAATGCAGGAATGGCGAGGTGTCTAGTTGTTTGTTTAAGTATTAATGGGTTATTTAAAAAAAGGAAAAATCGGTGTTTGAGTTAATTCAAAGTGGGGGATTATTAATGATCCCTATTTTATTTTGTTCTGTTTTAGCCATGGGCATTATTGGTGAGCGTTTTTTAACCTTACAAAAAAAGAAAATTTTACCGCCCGAGTTGGTGGATCAAGTATGGGAATTAGCTAAGTCTAGAAAATTAGATGCTAAGACGATAAAGCATTTAAAGGAGAGCTCCCCCTTAGGAATGATTCTTGCCAGTGGTCTAATGAGTCGTAGTTTAGGTCGGGATGTTATGAAAGAGGCGGTCGTTGACTCTGGAAGGCACGTCGCGCATAAATTGGAACGGTTTTTAAATACCTTAGGTACGATTGCCACAATTACACCTTTACTCGGTTTACTGGGTACTGTTTTAGGTATGATTAAGGTTTTTGCTGCTATTGTGAGTCATGGTGTTGGTGATCCAACGGTTTTAGCTGGTGGGATTTCTGAGGCTTTAATTACTACAGCTGCGGGTCTAGCTGTCGCTATACCTTGTGTGATTTTTCATCGTTATTTCGATGGCTTAGTCGACGTATATGTTTTAAATATGGAAGAAGAATCTTTGAAATTAATTGAAGTGATTCATGGCACGCATGAAGGCGTAGAATGAATTTCCGTAATAAAAAAAATAAATCCTTAGAGGTTTCTTTAACACCAATGATTGATGTGGTGTTTTTACTATTGATCTTTTTTATGGTGACGACCACTTTCAGTAAAGAGACATCAATCAAAATTCAATTACCGCAAGCCGAAGGTCAAGAAGTAGAGCAACATAAACAAGTGTTGTTGCTGGTTATTGATAAGTCAGGACAGTTTTTTATTAATGATCGTGCTTTAGCTGATAAAAGCTTAGCTACTTTAACCAAAGAGTTAACTGCTGTTGGTGGTAATAAAAAAATACCTTTAGTCATTCATGCTGATGCTAGTGCTCCGGTGCAGGCAGCTATTTCAGTGTTAGATGTTGCTAAAAATGTCGGTTTTAAAAATATTAGTTTCACTACTCAAAAAGACTAAAATATATGAAAAAAATAATAGCTAAATGCTTGGATGAGATTTGGTACAAAGATCATTTTGTTGGAACCTGGCTTTCGGGATTGTCATTTCTTTATATTGATATAGTCAAATTTAGGCGAAAAATGTATCAAAAAGGACATAAAAAAGTGACTAAACTACCTGTTCCGGTCATTATTGTTGGTAATATTACGGTAGGGGGTACAGGTAAAACACCTTTAGTAATTTATTTGGTAGAAAAATTAAAAGCAGAGGGTTTTAAGCCGGGCGTTATTAGTCGCGGATACGGTGGTCAAGCCAAGACGTGGCCGCAAATAGTTACTGCGGATAGTAAGCCAAGTTTGATTGGTGATGAGCCATTATTAATTGCGCAGCAGGCGAACTGTCCAGTAGCAGTAGGTCCCATAAGAGCAGACTCGGCTAAGTTATTGTTAGATAACAATTATTGTGATGTCATTATTTCCGATGATGGCCTGCAACATTATGCTTTGCACCGAGATATAGAGATTTGTGTCGTTGATGGCGTGCGCCGTTTTGGTAATAATTTTTATTTACCATCAGGTCCATTACGTGAACCACAAGAACGCTTGAAGGAAGTAGATTTTGTTGTTTGTAATGGTGGCGAGCCTGAAGAAGGTGAAATTTTAATGCGCTTAGAAGGAGATTTTGCCATTAATCTGCAAACTAAAGAACGTAAATCATTAGCTGAATTTAAAGGTCAAGCAGGCTGTCATGCTTTTGCAGGAATTGGTAATCCTCAGCGATTTTTTGATTTATTAGCGCAAGGGAGTATTGAGTGCGTCACACATAGTTTTCCTGATCATTATGCTTATGTAGCAAAAGATATACAGTTTAAGGATGCACAAGCGATATTAATGACTGAAAAAGATGCGGTTAAGTGCGTAGATATTGCAACAGATCAACACTGGTATGTGCCGGTACAAGCGAAACTGGAATCCGGATTTACTAATAACCTTATTACTTTATTACGCAAGGCATAGGGCGGACTTCAGTCCGCCTTTAACGTAACTGCTGAGGTATTGGCCGGTTAAAACTCCGTAGGTTGGGGCGAGCTTGCGAACCCCAGCAATCAATGGCTTACTTAGCCTCATTTGTTGGGGTTCATGCTTCACCCCAACCTACGGTTTGAAGTAGTCGAAGCGTGTTATGCTCATTACTTAATTACAAGACCGACAAGCAATATCATCTATCAGGATATCTTGGTAATCATTTATATTGTCAAGAATAGCTACGCCGCGGAATAGTTCATTATTAGAAATATTACGCAGCAATAAATCAGCTTTGCTAACACACAGATTAAGGTGCGCAAGCGTCTTTTCTGTTAGCGATTCTTTGATGTTTTCTTGTTTTACAGCATAAACGGCATTATCTTTTAGAATGACCGTGTCACCTGAGTGAATACTTTCTAAGAAAGAGTGCTGAAGAGGGAAGTTATCGATGATATGTAACATAGGATTGCCTAGGTCGTTTTTTATAAGAAATCTACATTAAGTAGTCTTTGTAAGTCTATAAAATATAAAGAATTTTAGTTATAGTAATACACTTTGAAAGTGATGCCAAATAGTTTTTGAAAAATCTCATGTAATAGCTGAGGTTTTATAAGTTAATTGATTGAATTTATTGATATAAAGAGATTTTAAGTGAATAGAGAAATAATTTTTGATAGGCTGCAACAGTATTGGTTATTGGCACGATTTGATAAGCCGATAGGTATTTTGATTTTATTGTGGCCGGCTTTGTGGGCACTTTGGCTAGCTAGTTCAGGTTCGCCAGATTTATTAGTGTTGACCGTGATTTGTTGTGGCGTAGTATTAATGCGTGCGGCAGGCTGCGTTATTAATGATTATGCCGACAGAGACCTTGACCCGCATGTAGAGCGCACCAAGTTAAGACCTATGGCTGCCGGTAAAGTACAGCCGAAAGAGGCACTGATTGTATTTACTGTTTTATCTCTAACGGCTTTCGCCATGGTTCTGTTGCTTAATACTTACACCATTTTACTGTCTTTTGGTGGCGTTTTCTTGGCAGCAAGTTATCCCTTTATGAAGCGCTATACACAATTACCTCAAGCTTATTTAGGGGTTGCTTTTGGCTGGGCAGTCCCTATGTCTTTTGCAGCGCAAAGCAATGAAATTCCACTAGTCGCTTGGCTAATGTATTTAGCGACAGCGCTTTGGGCTTTGGTCTACGATACGATGTATGCGATGGTGGATAAAGAGGATGATTTGAAAATCGGCATAAAATCAACAGCTATTTTATTCGGTGATAAAGACCGTGAAATTATGGCGGTTTTGCAAGTGTTCATTATGTTGTTAATGATCCAGATAGGGCGTTTACAAGATTTATCATGGATTTATTATGTGACTTTAGCGTGCGCTAGCTTATTTTTTGTTTATCAGCAAAAATTGATTTTTTATCGCGATAAACAAAATTGCTTTAAAGCCTTTTTAAATAGCAACTGGTTTGGCCTGACTATTTTTGTCGGCCTAGTATTGGAGTTTTCTCTAAAGCTTTAGGAATCAAAATTCAATAATATCCGAAAGCACCGCCAGTCCTCGAAGGACTGGCGGTGCTTCATAACCTAAAGTTTCGGGTTTTATTTAATGTGCATTCTTTAGTTGTTCACAGTATTTTAAAATAGCGACAAAGTTGTTAATGAGCATGCGGTATTTCACAGCCGTCAGTATAAATAAGTAAAGCATCGGCATCAGGTATTACATCAAGTGTTAGTGATGTTTTTGCTTCAAATGTTTGAATCTCCTTAGCGACTAAATCGGTAAATAACAGAGCGAATGATCTCACTTGCTGTTCTTGGCTATGATTTTTATTTGGGCTATTTGCTGCTATTTTAAAGTCAAAACGATTCACCGCTTGTTGTAATGCATGCATGGAAAAATCTTGAATACTTAATTCAAAATCTGCGAAAACTTCAGAGCCTTGCGCTTGTTTAATGCGTTCAATATCATCTAAATTTGCATAAAGTTTAAATAAGCCGAAAGCGCCTTGCTGACTATTTTTACAAGCCCCACCTTCCATAACCCTAACGAGTTGTAGGGTTTGTCCCATTTTCAATTTTGATAAACCAGATGTTCCTAGCAGCTCCTGTTGTATAAGTGGATCAATTGGTAGCTTAGGAGTTACTGGTTTAATATCACTAGTGGTCGTTTGAGTTGTTAGTGTTGAACAGGCGGTGAGTAAAGGCAATAAAACGCCTAACATGAGTAGTGATTTATTCATAAGCTGTTGTCAATTGTTGTAATTCTGAAGTAATATTGACTATATTAAATGCTCGATGGCTTTACAAGTTGTTATTTTACTAAACTAAACCGCGATATACTAAGACGCGGGTATATTGCGCTTCCTGTATTTCGCAAGCTTTATACAGGCTTCATTTGAAGGTATTATTAAATCTGCATTCCTTAGTGGGCCCAACTAAGCTTAGATTAATAGTGGTTCTACCAAACAACCCCGATAGCTAAAACAACAACGATTAAAACAAGACTAGCTACATCATCTGCGGCTTGCTTAATCTCTTGATATTGTTCACCCATCAACATCTGAATACGATTAGTGACTTGATCCTGCATGTGGATTTTTTGTTGCATGGCCATTCTCCTAGTGTTTAACGTAACTGCGCATTTGTCCAACTAGCACGCCTTGTATTTCAACCTGTTCAGGTTTGAAGTGCATAGCGGACATATTCGAATTAGCGGGGATTAATAAGGTTTCGTGCGGGTACTGCTCAATAAATTTTAAGGTGGCCTCGGCTTTATCGATGAGAGCAACAACAATTTCACCATTACGTGCAGTGCTGCGCTGCTCAATGACTACCCAGTCGCCATCAAAGATACCTTCTTCAATCATGGAATCGCCTTTGACCTGCAAAATATAACAGCTGTTTTCTGTTTTAATTTGCTCAGGTATCGCCATATAGCTGATGCTTTGTATGGCTTCTATAGGTTTTCCAGCGGCAATATAACCAACAAAGGGAATACTTCCTGACTCTTCTGTTGCTAAGTAGTTTTTAGCTTTTTCAGTTAAACGCACGCCTTTTTGTTTACGATCAGAGGCTTCAACTAACCCCGCTTCGATTAAGGCTTGAATATGTTTATGCAGAGATCCTCGCGAGCTTAAGCCTAACGCCTGACATACTTCATCGAGGGTGGGTGGGTATGAAAAATTTTGTTGATTGCTCAATAAGAATTCGAAAATTTCTTTTTGTTTGCGGGTTAAATCAATCAATGTAGTTCTCCTTTTGTTTTGTTTATAATATCAAGAGAACAAAAAAAGAACAATGTTTTTATGTTGCTGCTTTTTATTGACGAAAAGAAGAAATGAAAAATTTAGGTTCGCACAGTGTGGCGTTATAACTTTTAGTGGTTACAGGTAAGGTACCAAGCTAAAGCAACTTGCAATAAATAAACTAGAAGAAATGCAGGCTAAAGGCTTGCGCCCCTTTGATAACGTAAAAGTTATTTCGTGCCTGCTCCTAAGGTGCGACACTTAAACCAAAGCGCCCTGATAAACAGCTTTGATATCACTAAACACTTTTGTTTTTGCAATATGATAAAAAGTGGTTAAAGTTAAAAGGGCAAGTACGTGCTTTATTAGTCGCTTACCCATTTTGATGAATGATGCGTTCCCAAGATTTTTTAAAACCTATAATACGGCTGTTTTCATATAATCCAGCGGCTTCACCTTCCTGAGTAATGCTGACAAATTCATTGTAATACTCACTATTCGGGCTGATAAATAATTCCTTACGATGCAAAATAGGCGCATTTTCAGTTTCAGTATAATTCGCTATTTTTTGTGTCTTATTGACTAAATCCACGGTAATACTGTTATGAAGTGCGGGATAAGAGTCATTGTAAAAAGCAGGGTAGTTTAAATAAGACAGGCGGAACTGTTGAGTATGTAGCTTAATAATATTCCAGTCATCTTCGGGGATTTTTAGCGCGTTAGCAATCAGGTGAATGAAGTCTGTTAATTCAACGGAAATTTCATCAAATGCACTACGGTGTAAATAACGGGCATTACCCACAAGTTTACCTAGTTTTACTTTCTTGATGAGTTGATTGAAGTCATTAGCATTCATGAAGTTACTCTTTTAGCAGAAAAGCTTTTTTTTTAATGTTTTTAGGGATGCGGCGCTCAGAAGGTGGTTGTTCTAATAGAGTAATCGCATAATTATTTTCAGGAGCAATACTGATATGAAGCGGCCTATCTTTACCGTAAAAATAGAGTCGATCAAAAGGTAGGTTTTCTACAATCCATTTTGCAATAGTTAAAGAATCAATGCCAGTAACATAAAAATCACAAGCGAAACCATCGCGTTTGCAAATGCGATTTCCGCGTGAGTTTACTTCGTAACCAGCATGTTGATCAAGTTGCGGTGCTATTCCAGGAGAGGGTTTCTTTTTTATTTGTAGTAATAGGTCATTAGTGCAAAGGCCGTATGTTAGGTTTAGCTGGCCAAAATTTTCAGTTACTGGCTCTAATATGAGGTTAGCTAATTCTTTGATTGCAGCTAATGTGCGCGAATTTTTTGCTGTATTTGCAATCAGATTTTTAGCTTGAGTTGTGCCGCATTGAGTAAAATCGCTGTATTTAAAATGTTTACTGCAATGCTCTGTCATAGCAAAGAGGTTGTTGGTTAAGGAAAAGGGAATTATAGCTTAGAAGTATGGGAATTATTTAACCCTAAAATTTTTTAGGGAAAGAAAGCGATGGAAATTTTATTTTAGACTGTCTTTTATATCATAAGTTAAGAGACACAATAAAAAGTACCAGAAAAGTGTCTCTTAAATCGTTTTTTAGATGATGGCATTAGTACTGAGGGCACTATGGGGCGGATGGTTATCACTATATTATCTGCAGTAGCTCAAGCTGAGCGACTGCGAATCCTAGAGCGTACAAATGAAGGACGAATTGATGCTCGTGAAAAAGGCATTAAATTTGGACGTAAGCCATCAGTTGATAGAAAAAAACTTAAGCAGTTACACCAACAAGGCATAGGTGCTACGGATATTGCAAAGCAAATGAGTATAGGTAGGTCAACCGTGTATAAAGTATTGAGAGAATGAATTATTTTTTAGCCTAATTAGAAGAAAAGCTTCTTTTTAATATTTGGGGGGGCTAGCTGTTTATTAGTTCAGTTATTTAACGCTATTTACTAAAAATAATGCGACACAATTTACTATAAATAGTACAGCATGATATACTAAAATCCATACATTGATAGTTGCTTGAGAACTTTGATATGGCTAGCCCTTCAGAAAAATTATCACAATCACTGGCAAAACTAAAAGCGTTACAAGACGATGGGGTTGTGGCTATTGCAACATCATTTTTAGGAAGAACTGACAGAGAAAGATTGCTTAAAAATGGCTTTCTTTCAGAAGTAAGTAAGGGGTGGTATATTTCTTCAAACCCCGAACTAAGAAAGGGCGATACGACAGGATGGTACAGTTCTTATTGGGTATTTTGTGCTGACTATCTTAATCAACGATTTAAAGAAAACTGGGTGTTATCGCCTGAGCAATCATTATCAATTCATGTTGGGAACTATACTGTTCCACAGCAATTGGCTGTGAAATCTTCAGCCGCTTCAAATAACATAGTCAATCTTGCTCATAATACATCACTGCTTTATTTAAAAGAAAAAGCGACTAAAAGAGAGGTTGAAATAACCAATGAGGGGTTAAGAATCTACTCATTACCTGACGCTTTGATTAATAGTTCCCCGCGATTTTTTAATCAAAACCCCATCGATGTTAGAAGTGCATTATTAAGTATTCATGGTGCTTCAGAAATTTTATCTATTCTTTTGAAAAATGGTCAGAGTGTTGTTGCTGGAAGAATTTCGGGAGCATTTAGAGAGGTTGGTAGAGGTGATATTGCGGATGAGATTAAAAGTACATTTGAATTAACGGGCTACCAGTTTAGAGAAAAAAATCCTTTCCAAGAAAAAATAAATATCTTGTCTTTTGATCGAGTGGAATCACCTTATGTTTCAAGAATTAGGATGATGTGGCAAAGCATGCGGGAAGATGTCATTGATAATTTTAAAATAGCTGAAACGGGAATACCTAAAGATAAAGAAGGTTATTTTAAGCGTATTGAAGAGCTGTTTGTAGCGGATGCTTATAATTCGCTTTCAATAGAGGGGTATAAAGTCAGTGAAGATCTGATTATTAAAATCAGAGACGGATGTTGGAAACCAGAAAAAAACGAGAGTGATAAAGACCATTTAAATGCTTTAGCGGCAAAAGGTTATTTTGATGCGTTTAATAAAGTTAAGGAAAGTATCGCTAAGATTTTAGAGGGCCAAGATCAAGGTGATGTTGTTAGGTCAGATTTAAATAATTGGTACCGCTCAATGTTTGCTCCCAGCGTTACAGTAGGTATTATTGAGTTATCCGATTTAGCTGGATATAGAGCTATCCCTGTTTATATAAGAGGGTCAATGCATACACCACCAAGCGCAAGTTCGGTACGCGATGCAATGCCGGAATTATTTAGGTTAATTAAGGGAGAACCTGTTGCTTGTGTAAGAGCAATATTAGGTCACTTTATATTAGTTTATATACACCCATTTATGGATGGCAATGGTAGAGCAGCTCGTTTCTTAATGAATACAATGCTTGCTTCCGGTGGTTTTGGGTGGACTGTCATACCTGTTGATAGAAGGGATGAGTATATGACTGCTCTAGAGGATGCAAGTGTCAGATCGGATATAAAAGCATTTACAACATTAATTAATCATCTTATTGAAATAAATGACCCAAACTATGAATTTAAAAAAGAAACCACTCTTTGAAGAAAAAAGACAGAATAGTCAGTATTTTGATCTGTAATGGTCAAGTTTTTTAAGCTTTTTTATTCAAAATAAAATTCCGCCTTGCTTCAAGTAGTTAGGTTTTTTTGCCATACTAGCTGTATGAAATGATTTGTGTTCGTTTCAAAAAAATAAAGAGATTAAAGAGAGCTTTAGTATAAAATACGATGCACTAGGTTTTAAAGATTTGAAATAGCAGATAGTGTTATATAAGCGCATAAAAAAGGTGTACCAAAGGGTGTACCATTTTCGTGATTGGTTATTTCTTTTGATTATAATTGTTATGTTTATCAATAATATATGAAAATACTGAACGTTTATTTTAAAAATATTAATTCGCTTGAGGGTGAAAACCGGATTGATTTTGATAAAGCCCCGATTGTTGATGCGGGCGTGTTTGCTATTACTGGGCCGAATGGCTCAGGGAAATCCAGTATTTTAGATGCGATTACTTTGGCTTTATATGGGGAGACGTTCCGTTTTCCTAAACCGGCTGAAAACGTGATGACTAACAATACGGCTGGATGCTTTGCGCAGGTCGAATTTGTTATTGATGGTGAAAAATATCGTTCAAGCTGGCAGGTAAAGCGCGCTAATGCTCAAGCTGGTGGCGAGTTAATGGCGGTGGAAATGCGCTTAACTCGAGTTAATGCTGAAGAGAAAATATTAGCTAGTGAGCCACATAAGGTGTTGGCTCAGAATACTGAATTGACTGGGATGGATTTTCGTCGTTTCACGCGATCTATTATGTTGGCGCAGGGTGATTTTGCGGCTTTTTTAAAGGCTTTAGATGTTGAGCGTTTAGATATTTTAGAGCGGATTATTAATAAAGATATTTATGCAGATTATAAGCAGGATGCCTATGCTGCAGTTGAGCAAACACAAAGTAAATTAGTTGAATTACAAGCGCGCTTAGCTGATATTGCGCTGATGAATGATGAGCAGTTGCAAGTGGCTGAGTTAGATTTAGCGGATCAAAAGCTGTCATTTACTGAATTAAAGCAGGAAAAGACTAGTTTATTGCAGTTGCAAGCGAGTTTGCAAAATTTACAGGAGCTTGAGCAGCGTATTGCGCAGTTAGAAAAAGCTCATGCAAATGAGCAGCAACAGTTGGCTTCGGTTAAGTCAGATTTAGCGACTATTGCTAAATCTCAGGATGTTTTGGCATTTGGGGGCGGATTACATAAGGTCGCTGAAAAGAAAGCGGCTATTGAGCAATTAGACAAGGAAAGTGCGGCAAAACAAGCGATACTGCAGCAAACTCAAGAGCAGTTGTCTCAGGCTGATGTGGATGAAAGTTATTTTGCTAGCTTGCCCCGTCAAGATGCGCAAGTTCAACAG
>JAUVAA010000196.1 GCA_030591965.1 bacterium | reverse complement strand
TCTTTCCTCTTGTTTATGTTATGGGGATAACACGACAAGAGGTATTATGAGTAGACTAACAAGGCAAACGGCATAGCCATTTGCCCAAGCCACCGCCTAAGGCGGTGGATATACAAGACTGATTATAATAATTGTAGAAAAAGGTTTAAAACGCTTAATAGACGCTTAAGTTAACAAGCATAAAAAACGAGGGAATGACCTTAGGAACCAACTTACTGTTTTTAAACAGAAAATTGGTAGGCACGAGTGAATTCGAATCACCGACCCCTACCATGTCAAAGTATCGAAGGCACTTTTCACTCTGTTTCAATAAGCACCAAAAATACCCTTCAAGCACCTATATTTACTAGATTAATTGCTCATTCCCACAAAAGGCATTATCATCTAGTTTCACTCAATTTCAGAAGCTGTTTTCAGCTAGTTTTTCAGCTAGAATTTTCAATGAATTCCTGAAAATACAAAGGCTGTGTAGATTTAAGCAAAAGCCATTTCAGCTAGAAATAAAAAAAGCCTGACGTGCTACCAACACAATCAGGCTTAACCATTATTGATAATATAGAGGTATCAACATGGCAGATAAGATTATAGCACCCCCTAAAGGCTTAACCGACGCTTTCATTAAGCATTTAAAGCCTCGCGGCAAACAATACGAAGTACCCGACAAAGCATGTCCAGGCTTATGTATTCGCGTGGGAAATTCAGGGAAGAAGTCCTTTACTTGGTATTACAAAGAACCAGAAACCAATAAACGCAGAATGAAAACATTTGGTAGATATGGCGATGGCGACGACCAGCTAACTTTATCAGCCGCGCGAAAGGCATTAGATGCAGGTGAATTACACACTGAAAAATCCAGCACGCCTAAAACGGTAAGCGAATTATGTGATGTGTTTTATAACGATAGAATTCTGCCACACCGAAGAGCACCCGAAGCGGTAAAACAAGTAATTGAACACGATATTAAGCCCACAATAGGTAATAAAAACATTGCAACCCTCTCCACTGTGGCCGTTGTTAATTGTGTTCAAGTCGTTGTTAAGCGTGGCGCGGTGTCTCATGCAGGAAAAGTAACAGCGACATTAAAACAGTTATTCAAATTTGCCGAGGGGCGTGGATATATAGAGCGCTCCCCTGCTTATGCGCTAGATAAAAAAGATTTAGGCGTAGTAACTAACCAACGCGAACGCTGGCTAGATGCACATGAAATAAAACCTGTTTGGGATGCCATTAGCAACGCGCCAAAAATGAGCTTACCTGTTAAAAATGGCTTAAAAGCTCTATTGCTGACTGGCGTTAGAACAGGCGAGCTATTAAAAGCGGAATGGCAGCATATCGACCTAAACAAAAAAGAATGGTTTATTCCCAAAGAAAACACAAAAACAAATACTGAGTGGACAGTTCCTTTAACCGATGAAGTCATTAATTTAATCTCAGAATTACAAGGTATTGACTCCAATTATGTATTTTGCGGCATAAATGGAATGCTATCTGATAAAGTAACAGGCCGCGCCATGAGCCGACTATTTGAATCAGGCGCACTAACTATAGAAAAAGTAACACCTCATGATTTTAGGCGTACAGTCAGAACCCATTTAGAAAAATTGAATGTAGCTCCGCATATTGCTGAAAAATGCCTTAATCATTCACTAGGCGCTATTAATGCCATCTACAATAAGAACTCTTACCTTAATGAAAGACGCGAAGCCCTAGAGCGCTGGAGTGAATTTGTAAACTTGCATATCAATCCACAATCTAACGTGACGTACATTAGGCAAGCAAGCTAAAATCACCTTAATATTATTGGAGATAATCACATGCAAACACTAGAACTAAAAGATGATGTAGCCACCCAGCTAAAACAAGCAGCAGAACAAGCGCACGTATCAGCAGCCGATTTAATCGAACAATTAATCAGTAAATATACTGCTGATGAAAAACGCCCCACCTTACTCACTGATATTATTAACGACCTCCCTGAAATATCAGCATTTAAAGGTGACCCCGTAGAAATACAGCGGACGATGCGTAATGAATGGGATTAAATACTTATTAGACACCAATATTATTATTGGCATGTATGAGCGAAGCCCTGCTGTTATAGACTTATTAAAAAGTAAACAAGTATCAATTAATGAATGCGCTTATAGCTCAATCACACGAATGGAGCTGCTAGGTTTTCCTGAAATATCAGGTGCTGAAATTAAGATCATATCCTCACTGCTTGACCAAATGAGTCAACTAACGATTCAACGCACCATAGAAGATAAAACGATTAATTTAAAGCAGCAACACCGCATAAAGTTACCCGATGCAATTATTCTTGCAACCGCATTAAGTCATAAAATAGATCTACTGACCTTGGATAAGAAACTAGCTAATAAATTATAGCTATCCAGCCTAGACCTTAAAAACCAAAGGTAGGCTGATTTTCTTTCAGAGACCAACGCACCTTAAATGGAGTACGTTTGATGCTAAAGCTTTCAACTGGCCTTATGAATTCATTATTGGGTGATAACGGTAATAACCAACTAGAAAAATGTCATACAGAGTTTTTATCTGGCGATAGAGCCGCACTGATGAGCGCATTAATAACTTGTTCACTTTATCAACAACAAATACCTGACTGGGTAGCTGATGAACTACTAACACTTGATGAAAAATTGAGTAGTAATCAAATTACTGATATGAATGAATTTTTCAACTTTGAGCCTACACACAAGGCAAAACAAGGGGTAGAAAACAATATAATTAAAAATGAAAAGAAGGTTCTTAGCGCTCTATTCAACCATAGAATTGATGGCGGCAACCTTACTGCTGGAGATGGCCTTGAAGAGGTAGCGGAATCATCAGACGTAAGCCGGAGACTTGTTGTTGGAGTTTACAAAAAAAACAAAGATTTTATTAAATCACTCCCGAAAAATAGAGAAGAAAAAAACACAGGGTATGTTCATAGCGAGCTTCCATCCTTATTAGAGTGTGCTAAATTTAGGCGAAATCAAAAAAAATAATAAAACGACACACTTTTTAGAAAAGTCGTGTCTGATTTTTATACGTAATAATTGCAAACTGAATACTTCGAAATTAACAGCAACCGAGGTAATCAGAATGCAACATCCAGTAC
This sequence comes from bacterium, assembly GCA_030591965.1. Classification (GTDB taxonomy): domain Bacteria; phylum Pseudomonadota; class Gammaproteobacteria; order Methylococcales; family Methylomonadaceae; genus Methyloprofundus. Next base: position 2,259 of record JAUVAA010000196.1, on the reverse strand, counting down.
ACCGAATAACCACTCAAGAATTTTGTAAGCAATCAGGGCAATCATCTACAACGCTATGGCGTAAATCAAAAGTAGATAACGATTTCCCTACTTCCTTTTATATCCTCAACAAAAAACTTTATCGTCAAGATGAGGTAACTACATGGATTGAAGCACAGGAACGCACAACGCCAACACACAATAACCTTACCCCTAAGTCTGAGGTGTCAGTATGAGCCAGATACCTACAAAATCAGATTTATTCAGTAATAGCTTGGTAGTTATCGACAGCCAGCATAAAAAAATCACAATCAATACCCGATCCATCGCTCTTGAGTTAGATAAAAGAAACGGTGATTTAAACAAAAAAGTTCGTTACCTAATCAAAAATGGATTAATAGATGCGGGAAAACTTTCCCTCACCTATTACTTAGATTCCTCAAGTAGAAAACAAAAATCATACGATTTAGATGAAGAAAGTGCTTTGCAGCTTGTTATGAGTTTATCGGGCAAGAAAGCCGAGCTACTGCATAAAAAAATAGCGGTATCTTTTATTCAAATGAAAGCTGAACTACATAAATGGAGAAAAGCACGGCAAACAGTTATTGAGCCAACCAGTATCTGTAATGACTCTATTGAATGGCTAAGACTAGCATTAATTGAAGAAATACCCGAATCAAGAAAGCCTAAGTTTCTGTACATTAATATTCAATCAGCAATCACCAAAGCCGCCGCCCAAAATGCTCGCACAGGTCGAGATGAAATGACGGCTAACCAACTAAAATCCATCCAATGGTTAGAAGCTCATGTGCATGAAGAAATTGAGCGACTAAGAGGCTTAGAGTTCTCAGCAGTAGAAATTAGAAAACATATTTTACACATACTTAAGGCTGGATGTAATGAGCAAGAAGAAGTCGTTACCGTTTGATAAGAATGGCGGCTCAATCGTTATAAACCGAAGAATGATGGGCAGCCCTGCTTATAAGAAGTTAAGCCCACAAGCTAAAGTACTTATGATGCTTATGCAGGAGCAATGGCGTAATGACAAGCCAGTTGCTTATGGGGTGCGTGAAGCAGCGGAAAAAATTACGTGTGATGTAAAAACAGCCAGAAAAGCCTTTGTGATGCTGAAAGATCAAGGGTTTCTTACTTGCGTAGATGAATCACTATTTAACAGCAGAACTGGTAGCAAAGCGCGTGAGTGGCGTTTAACGTGGATGCCATACATGGACAAAAAACCCACTAACGATTGGGAGGAATTACCTAATGAAAATTAAACCAACGGAGGGATATATCACTACACACCTACTATAACCATCCTATACAAGGAAACTAATGCAAACAACTTGGAGTCACAGCACAGCAATAGGGACATTAATTGGTAAATTGGTGACAAAACCAAAATTAATGGACTGCATAAAAGAACTTAAAAATGAGTCCGTAGCATCGGCTTTCATACTAGATAGACATAACTGTAAATGGAGGATAAGAGCAAACGGTGGCATGGCTCATAAATTACTGAATTTTAGCATTGGTCAGAAAATTAAGATGACGGGAGTTAAAGGTAATTTATGCCCTTATGCTTGGGATAACGCAAAGCGGCAAATTGTGCCATCACACATTGAAGAAAAAATTATTAAAACTAAATAAATCGGTTTTGCTAAGTATTCGAGTACCCAACAAAACCTAACCATTAATCAGCAGACAAACAGCTGGTGTTAATCATAGCACCAGCAAAGATTAAATAAAATTCTAAAAGATTAGACAGAATTAAAAATGTTCACTATAAAAAAGGAAAGAAAAAATAACAAGTAAAGTGAACAGCTAATCATAGGTAGATTATGGCTTTACGGGATAAATGAACACCTAATCGTCGTACTGCGCAGTGAAACTATATTCACCCGTAATGTTGTAGAATTATATTCACAGCGCTATACTGTAGATATAATTTCACGGATAGGTAAGGAACAATAATGGCGTATGACGGAACAACACCACTCAATAAAGCAGTCGCTGATTTAATTGGGTGCAGCCCTAAAAATAATAACAAACTAGCAAAAGTTATTGGACAAGCTAAAAAATCATTAGACATTGCCAGCAAAGCTAAAAAACTACCTGCCAAATTAAACCAGAAAATATACCAGCATCTTGTAGAAAAAAATATCCACCTTCTAAGAAGGTGGTTTTGATTTACCCCCTTGAAGGGGGAAGATAGCAGCCCTCTTAGAAGGCTGCTTGTGTTATCCCATTATTTTCAGTGTACTAAATTAAAATACTTTA
>JAUVAA010000099.1 GCA_030591965.1 bacterium | reverse complement strand
TCTAGGCTGTCGAAATTAACCATTTTATACGTATTTTACTTCCCTTGTTTATGGATAAAGAATTTATAGGATGTGCCGACGCAGGAGGCGCATCGATGAGCTATTGATGCGCTTCGTTCCTCAGCACATCCTATGGGTTTTATTTATTTTATAGCCAATAATCAGGGTAGTAATTTCCTTAATAAACAGTCTTTTTCGACAGCCTAGAATAAGTGTTATTCAGATGATAGGCAGAATTAAAATGGAAGCAGCTATTACAGCTGCTTCCTTATTGGCATAACGAGTTTTTGTTCTACATTCCGCTTGATGAATGCGTAGCAGAGTAAGAAAAATCATCCCAATTAATAAAAGACCCTTGTACCGGAACTCCACCTGTATTCAAAGACCTCATTACTTTTAAGTTCTGTAGGTTTAGTTCAAAAAACACGCCATAAGCGCTGGCAAATGCATAATAGAACTTATTATCAGGACTGACATAGTTGGTATGAGATTGTTGAATTTCTCCTTCTACTTTGGGTAGTTTTTTATTTATTATAGTAATGTTTTTTATCTTGCTGTGATCCTTTGTATTAATTACAGTCACAAAAGTATCTTTATGATTAGTAACAATAGCCATGTTTAGTGCTGGAATAAAACGGGTATGTCCTGTACCTAAGCCTGTCTTAATAGTTTTGATTGTTTCTTTACTGATACTATCAATAACAAATAAATTACCTTCAGTAGAGCCTACATAAATATGCTGCCCATTTGGATGAAAGTCAGCATGATGAGCACCCATTTCTGTAGGGTCATCACCGATTAAATCAATCTGGTCTTCAAAAACAAGCTGATCGGATGCAGTTAAGCGAAGTTTTAGTATGGCTGGGTAAATAGTTTCTGGTGTGTTTTTTCCCTCCGCAAGTGCGTAAAAAACTCGTTTTTCGTACTTGGGTAACATGGAGGTGTTACGACTCAAGATGTGATGAATTGAAGTTGGAGTGTCCACGGTATTAAGGTGAGTTAAGTCCCATAGTCCAGTGTCGTGATTTTTTTCAATTCCCCACAATTGAATTAAGCGTCTGGCACGGTCAATAACCACAAATCTATCTATAGTCAACCACGCAGGGTGACCAGATGCATTACCGCCGCCGTAGTCTACAATTGGATCGGCATCTTTTGATTTATCTTCTAGCGTTACCCCAGCGATAGTGTCATTCATTACATCAATAACACTGGTTATCGGTATGTCAGCCCCTGCAATTAAAGCTAGGCCTAATCTAGAATTAAACGCTTCACCAGAGCGGGGCGTATGTTCGAGTTCTATTTTTCCTAGTTTCTCTAATGTACCTGCATCAATAATATCCATTGAAGGTGCATTTCGAGTAATGGCATAGACTTTATCTAGGTAACCTGCTCGATCCACAGGGTAAGGTGTTGAGCCTTTATCCAGCTGTACTTTATCCACTAGCTGCATTCTTTTGACATCGATAACAACGACGGTATCATCTTCTTTATCGCCGTAGAATGCACGTAGTTCATAATTCCTTGCTGCCTGCGCAATATTTGTTTGAGCAAACACCAGTAGTGCAGCGAGTACTAATGACTTATTCATATTCAGTTTCATAGTTTTCCTCATTTGTAGTCAGAAAATTACACTGTTTTTGTCATAAAACAGCTTGTTGATTAATTAAGTTAAGCGGCTTAAGGCTTTTTATAGAAAATTCCTACATTAGCTTTTGCTTGTGGTATATATTAAAGTAAAGGTGTATCTAAAGTATTTCTATTCCCACATATTTTGTAACGAATTGTAACTAGTTGTATGCTTTAAATTAATAGCGATTATTGGATATGTTTTACCGTCAAGGTAACAGTGCTGTCATAATTAAATCTTATAGATACATCCGTCACGCCATCTAAGAGTTCGACATACTCAAGCAGGTCTTGTTCGACAATAAGTGTTTCAAGTGTATCTAGTGAGTCTGTCGTTATATTTGTTTCGGTCATATCGCCTCCCATTTCATCAAAAGTAAGTGTTGCATGAGGTGTATCCGAAACCATACTATCTATCTATCTGTTCATAGATTTCTTCATCAACAATATCAGCAGCTGGGTGGTGGGCATATAAGTTAGTGCTACTAAGTATTAAAGCTAAAGCACTCAATTTAAAAAAATTCTTCATAAGGTTTTCCTCTGTTAATTACGTTGAGGTAATTATCTATTGAAGCAATCATGTTGGCGGTGATAATTATCACGGGTATGTGGGAGCTTTGTGGAAATGAGAACAGTTTCACATTATCAATTAAGGATAAGGAATAATGACAAAACCAAGAACTCGTGCACTCTGTACTGACCCTCAGTGGCTGGGGCGTGCAGACTGCAAACATTGTGGAATTCGTCATATGATGATGTTTTCAGGACTAAAAGATAGTGATTTTGGTCACATCCTTGAGCCTATAGATAATTTTCGCTATGCAGAAAAGGCGATGCTTTATAGTCAAGGAGCTCAAGATGACAAGGTATATTCGATTCGGAGCGGATTGGTGAAGCTGATTCAAACCGAGCCTGATGGGACAATACGCATCGTACGTCTGCTTGGGCCAGGTGCATTGATAGGAATTGAAGCATTACTCAATAAAGCGTATCGACATACAGTAATTGCCTTACAAGAGCTTGATGTATGCCGTATTCGCACTGTCACGCTTAAACAGCTCGAAGCAGATAAGCCTTGGCTCAACGAGAAAGTTATGGCGCATTGGGAGCAGAACTTGACCTTTGCAGATCGTTGGATAAGTGAGCTATCATCAGGTACTATGCGCTCAAGGGTATTGAAATTATTAGATTTTCTGATGGAATTACAATGCGATGAAAGTAGTAATGTTCGTTTCTTTGGTTATGAAGATATGGCTATGATGATAGGGGCTTCAAGAGAAACTTTTTCTCGTATCATTGGCGATTTAAAAGATGAAGGTCTGCTTTCTAAAACTGAGGACAGCCAAGTTTATCGGCTTTCTTCGTTAAATGAATAGCAAGCCTGCTAATAAAAGCGTCGGACATAGGGCTGAGTTTTGCAGTTGTGGGTTATTATTACTGGAAGTATTAATCTAAGTAGTTGTAATGATTTCGTTATCGGTGAGTTTTGGCTGGTGATGTCATTAAGATAAAAGTGCTTTTTACTGGGTGAGGGAAATATCTTTTACACAGCAATACGCATAAATGATAAAGTCTTATAATTGGTATGGTGTCTCGCCGCTAGTTACTTTGCTTCTAAAATAACTGCACGCATGATTTTTTATGCCTTTAACTGGTGTTTTATCTGAAAATTAAAGTCGAAAATGACGTATCTATGCTTATTTCTAAAAAATTAAAAGAAAAAGTCATCATTATTGCTGAGAATGATCAGCAGTTGCTTGCTGAGATAAAGCGAAACCTTAATAAACATGGGTTTTTGAATATCAAAACTGCCTTGGATGGTAAGCAAATCTTTGAAATTCTTAGGTCATATTATGATGCTGCAGAGCAAATTGGCTTGCTTATTGTCAATGAGCAGTTGCCGCAATGCGATGTGTTGGTAATGTGTAAAACACTATCAAGTAATGATACGTCATTAATACCTTTTGTTATTCTTGGTGCGGATGATAAGAAAAATAACATAGAAAATAGCGAGTTTACTTCTCAAGCTCTTATTCACCGAATGTCTCTACCTATAAACTATCCAGTGCTGTTAGATACAATTGCTTTTCAGCTAATTATGATGCAGGAGCGCTACCTTAGGCGCAAGCAGGAAGAGTTATTAATTAATGAATTGGCGGAAAGAAAAATTGTTGATGCCAAGCTGAAATATTTAGTTATGCATGATGAGTTAACTGGTTTAATAAATCGACATAATTTTGAGAGTCAACTGCGTATAATTCTTGCTCGTAGTCGCATGCGGCAACAAGAGGGGGCGTTAATTTTGATTAATCTTGACCGATTTAGCTTAGTTAATGAGCTAGAAGGTTTTGATGTTGGCGATAGATTACTAATTGAAGTAGTGGGAATTATTAGAAAGCTAACACTTAAAGATGATTTATTTGCTCGGATCGGTTCTGATGAGTTTTGTCTTTTTCTGGATAACTCAACAGAAAAAGAAATCAAGCAATTTGCAGAACGGGTGAGAAAGTCCGTTTATGAGTTCATATTTTCCTGTGGTGATGTGTGCTATAGCACATCACTATCTATTGGTATTGCACCAGTTAATATGGTGACGGCTAATCAGCATCCTAATGAGGCTATTTCTAGGGCAAGGCAAGCTTGTCGTATGGCTAAGGAACATGGTCGAAATATGCTATGGTCTTACAATGAGACGGATACTAAGGTGCAAGAGAGAAATAAAGACCTATACTGGGTTCCTTTAATTAAAAAAGCACTTTTGGACAAAAAGTTTTTCCTAGTTTTTCAGCCTGTTGTTTGTTTGAATAATGGTGAAATTTCTCATTATGAAGTTTTAATTCGTATGCGTGGGCTGCAAAATGAAGTCATTAGCCCAGGTGATTTTATTCCAGTTTCAGAGCGTATGGGCTTGATTCATGACATAGATCAATGGGTAGTGGAAAATGCCATTGATTTTCTGGCTAAGCTTCCTGAATCATCTAAAGTGTCTCTCGCAATTAATCTTTCCAGTGTTGCCTTTCAGGATGATTCCTTATTACCTACTTTAAAAGAAAAGTTATCACTTTCATGGGTAGATGCGAGTCGATTGACGTTTGAGATTACTGAAACAGCGGCTGTTGCAAATTTTGAGCAAACACGCAAGATGATTGCAGAAATTCGCTCCTTGGGTTGTAAGTTTGCTTTAGATGATTTCGGTGCTGGTTTTTGCTCTTTTAATTACTTAAAAACCTTTCCCGTGGATTTTGTGAAAATTGATGGTCAGTTTATTCGTAATTTAATTAATGATGAGACTGACCAGGTTTTAGTGAAGTCTATGGCGGAAATTGCTACAAATCTAGGTAAAAAAACCATTGCAGAGTTTGTCGAGACCCCTGAAATCATTGTTAAGTTAAAAGAGTTGGGTATCGATATGGCGCAAGGCTATATTTTGGGCAGGCCTGAGCAGGAGTTGTTGGCAAGTAATTCAATTGCGTTGGATGGAATAGCAAGAGAAAGCGCCAAACCTAAGCGCTTTGCAAGTTGGTTTAGCGAAAAAGTAAGCCGGGTTGATTAAGGCCGCTCAATATGGCGTCGGTAACGATAGTAAAAACTAAGAAAAATTACGGCTCCTAGTGTATCGGCGAGCCAATCATGTGTATCGCTCATACGACCAGGCACAAAGGATTGATGCCACTCATCAGATGCACCGTATAAGCTGGAAAAAATAAGGCTACTTATCATCAGTATAGGCAATGATGTTGATTGATGTCTAAAAGCGCGTACAGTAAAAAATGCCAATATGAAATATGCACCGGCATGCATGACTTTATCTTGATGCATAAATAACACCGGCGTAGGTAGAGAAGGCTGGTCGGAAAGCCAATAAATAAAAACACAGTAGAGTATAAGCTGTGTTGCATCTAATGCTTTGTTATAATGCTCGGTCATATTTTATATTTCCGGTAAAAACATCTAAGTGAATGAATAATATTTTTGATTTTGCTGAAGCCTGTTTACATCGAACAGATATAGATGAAAAGTTACAATTAACGACGCAAGCGTGGCAATTATATCAACAAGGTGAATTGCAGTTTAATGCTATTTCTGAACCACATGATATAAATCAGGTTTGTTTCCCTGAAAAACCCGAATTACTCGCCCCTAAATTTATGGCGCGTCGTAAGCTAGGATCGCCTGAAGGTGTACAGGCTTTTTATCATGCTCTCGCGCATATTGAATTTATTGCCATCTATCTGGCTTGGGATATATTGTATCGTTTTCGTGGCATGCCATTAAAGTTCTATCAAGACTGGCTGCAAGTTGCGCACGAAGAGTCGTTACATTTTACTTTAATACGCGAGCATTTACGTAAGCACGATATTGATTATGGTGATTTACCCGCGCATCAAGGTTTATGGGAACATGCGCAAGATACCGCAAGTGATATTTTGGCGCGACTAGCAATCATTCCTCGCTGTATGGAAGCAAGAGGTTTAGATGTTACGCCTGCTATGATAGAAAAATTTCGTAGTATCAATGATCAACAAGGTGTAAATATCCTTGAGCGTATTTATCATGATGAACAACAACATGTGCAATTTGGTTCGGATTGGTTTCATTATCAATGCCAAAAACAACAACTTAATTCCGATCAAACATTTCAAGAATTAATTTTAAAATACTATAAAAGCAAGCCTAAAGGCCCGTTCAATAAGCAAGTCCGTTTAAAAGTAGGCTTTAGCGAAACTGAACTTGCTTGGCTAGAGAGTCAATAAAATAAATGAATAATAATAACTTTAATATCCCGGTTTTTGCTCTAGGTTTTAGAGCCTTTTTCGCTTTATCTGGCTTGTCCGCTTTGGTACTAATGGTGTTATGGCGATCTGTCTATGATGGTAGTTTAGTGATGGATAATTATTTTTCCAACACTTACTGGCATGCACATGAAATGCTTCTCGGTTATACCGTTGCTGTTATTGCCGGTTTTTTATTAACTGCGGTGCGTAATTGGACAGGTGAATCGACAGCAACTGGGGCTAACTTGGCGGGTTTAGCCTTGTTATGGGTTTATGGACGTATTTTGCCTTTTTACTCCGAACTTCTTCCTGATGAACTGATTGCTTTAGTTGATTTTGCCTTTTTACCGGCTTTAGCCTTTTCTATTAGTCTGCCCATTATCAAAACCAATTACACGCGAGGCTATGTTTTTATTGCTATGTTAGGGTTAATGGCTCTGGGCAATGGTCTTATTCATGCGGATATTTTAGGCTGGACAGAAGCAACAGCATGGATAGGATTTCAGCTGGTTATAGGCCTGATTATTACGATGATATTAGTAATAGCCGGGCGCGTATTCCCCTTTTTTACTGAGCGGGGATTAAAAGGCGTAATGCCCATTCGTAGTCCCCTGTTAGATGGTTTATCAGTTGGCTTTGCATTGCTCGTATTTGCTTTATCTGTCATGCAAATTTCAGGGATTTATTTAGCGCTTGCTGCTAGTGCTGCAGTCATTGCCAATAGTTTACGAGTGAATAACTGGTTTGTGTTCAGAGTATGGTTTGTGCCCTTGTTATGGGTGCTTTATCTCGGTTACGCATGGATTATTTTAGGTTTTATACTTACAGCGTTAAGCGCCTATAATATTGTATTACCTACGCTGGCATTGCATGCCTTTACTATGGGCGGCATTGGCGTCATTACTTTAGGTATGATGGCGCGCGTGTCATTGGGTCATACAGGGCGCTCATTAAAGGCATCACAAGCAATGGCGATTGCCTTTGCTTTAATTAATTTAGCGGCTTTAGTTAGGGTGTTTTTACCCATGTTATTGCCTTACTGGTATGCTGATGTGATTTATGCAGCAACTATCTTATGGCTAGCAGCCTTTTCATTATTTTCCTTCGTTTATGCGCCCATTTTAACGAGCGCAAGAATTGACGGTAAAGCAGGCTAAAGAATCAAAATTCAATAATATCCGAAAGCACCGCCAGTCCTTCGAGGACTGGCGGTGCTTCATAACTTAAATTTTCGGGTTTTATTTAATGTGCATTCCTAAATACTTTTTACTCGGCTCAGTTAGATTGAGCCAACTTAACTTTTATTAATCAAGAGAGATTATGGCACTTTATTGTGGAATTGTCGGTTTACCTAATGTCGGTAAATCAACCCTATTTAATGCATTAACCAATGCAAAAATTGCAGCTGAAAATTACCCGTTCTGTACTATCGATCCCAATGTAGGGGTTGTTCCTGTGCCAGATGCACGCATGGATGCTTTGGCAGGATTTGTAAATCCTGAACGTATTTTACCAACGACCATTGAATTTGTTGATATTGCTGGGTTAGTGGCAGGCGCTTCAAAAGGTGAAGGGCTAGGAAATAAGTTTTTAGGTAATATTCGCGAAACGGATGCCATTGTTCACGTAGTACGTTGTTTTGAAGATGATAATGTCGTCCATGTATCTGGAAAAGTAGATCCACTAGGCGATATAGAAGTTATTACTACCGAATTAGCACTTGCTGATATGGCAAGTATCGAAAAAGCACTATTAAAAACTAGTAAAGCTGCAAGAACAGGCAATAAAGAAGAGTTAGCTAAAAAAGTATTATATGAAAAATTAATAAAGCATTTAGATGAAGGCGGACAATTACGTTCTTTAGAGCTGACAGAAGACGAACTTGCGATTATTAAAGAGCTATTTTTATTGACCATTAAGCCAGCTATGTATGTTGCCAATGTGCAAGAGGATGGTTTTGAAAGTAACCCTCTATTAGATGCCGTTCAAGGGTTTGCTGATAAAGAAGGATCGGCTGTTGTCGCTGTCTGCGCTGCTATAGAAGCTGAAATTATCCAGCTTGATGAGGATGAAAAGCAAGAGTTTATGGATGACCTAGGTTTAGAAGAGCCAGGCTTAAACCGTGTTATTCGTGCCGCGTATAAATTGCTTAATTTATCGACTTATTTTACTGCTGGAGTATTAGAAGTAAGAGCGTGGACGATTCCTACTGGTGCGACAGCTCCTCAAGCAGCTGGCGTTATTCATACTGATTTTGAAAAAGGCTTTATTCGTGCGGAAATTATTGCTTATGAAGATTATGTGCAATATAAAGGCGAGCAGGGCGCAAAAGACGCAGGGAAATGGCGTCTAGAAGGTAAAGATTATATCGTGAAAGATGGGGATGTCGTACATTTTCGATTTAATGTTTAAAAAAGTTTGACTAACTAATAAAGAGCGGCTATAATTTCCGCTCTTTATCGAGATTGCTTACTTAAGCAGCTCAACTAGATACGGCGATATAGCTCAGTTGGTTAGAGCACGGGATTCATAACCCCGGGGTCGGCAGTTCAAATCTACCTATCGCCACCATCTTTTCAATAACTTAGGGGTTTATTGGTTTATCCTAATCATTAGGTGCAACCGATTTATAACGATTTTTCTAGGTTGTTAGCATAACTACTTAAATGATCTGGTGCTAAATGCGCATAGCGCAATACCATTTCATAACTACTCCAGCCTCCCAACTCTTGAAGTGCATTTAAAGGCGTCCCACTTTGGACATGCCAGCTCGCCCAAGTATGCCTTAAACCATGCCAGGTGAAATTTTCTATACCAGCACGCTTTAAGCATTGTCTCCACCCTTTAGTCCCCACTTTAATGACAGGTTTACCATAATAGGTAAATACTCTCGATTGATGTTTCCCCATTTGTTGAGTCAGTACATCAATAGCACCTGCATTTAAAGGTACTCGAATGACTTTTCCATTTTTGGATTGATCCGCATAAACCCATGCAATTTTATTTTCCATGTCAACTTGCGACCACTCAAGGCTGGGGACATTGGATTCACGAAGTCCAGTTGCTAAAGTAAAAATTGTCATTGCTTTAGTGTGTTTAGGTAGGACATCGAGTAAACGGGTTGCTTCGTCGTGTGTTAACCAGCGTAGTCTTTGATTATCCTCTTTAAATCTGCGTATATAGGACACATTATCAATCCAGCCCCATTTTTTATGCGCTTTATTAAGAACTGACCGAATCATTTCTGTGGTGCGGTTTACGCGTGTTTTACCGGCAACTTTGAGTTTTTCTTGAATGAGGTTTGGGCTTACAACCCCTATAAGGCAAGGCTGATAAGCGGATAGCATGGATGCTTTCCGCTTTTTTCTCATGGATGAGCAGTAATAAAAAAGTGTTTGGCGATAGCCTAACAAACAATATTGGGAGTGCGTAGCGCAGAGAAAGCAAAGCCTGACAATACGAAATATTGATTATAAAACGCAAGAATCACAAAGAGAGGTGAGCATGGATGCTTACCGGACAAAGACCATGGAGGGAAACGAAACACTCATCACCAAAGCTTAAAGAAACCACTAAATACTAGGGGCTGTTGCCGTTTGGCCACCCCCACTTGAATTTCAAGGGCTATAGCTCCATTGTTTGCTTTTCCCTACTAAAAATAAGCAAGCGATGCCAAGACAAATGTTGACAGACGAGCTCTGGACAAAATTTAAAGCGGTCATGTTAAAAATAGGCATTTACGACAAGCCCCGTCTTCGCCTCACAATTGAAGGTATTTTTTATCGATTACGAGTAGGCTGTCCTTGGAGAGATTTACCGAGTGTCTTTGGTAATTGGAATGCAATTTATAAGCGATTTAATGAATGGTCTCGTAAAGAAAAGCTGGTGAATATTTTTAATGAGCTAGTTGTTGAGCCAGATTTAGAGTGGGAATTTATTGATGGAAGCATTGTTAAAGCGCACCAGCATAGTAGCGGTGCAGCGTATGGACAGGAAAGAGCCATCGGAAAGTCTGTCGCTGGAAATACAACTAAGATTCATATGGCAGTTGAGTCTTGTGGCCTTCCAATCCACTTTAGAATCACAGGTGGTGAAGTTCATGATTGCAAAGAAGCGCCAAAATTAATCTCAGAATTACCCAAGGCAGGCTATATTATTGCTGACAGAGGCTATGATAGTGAAAAATTGAGAACTCAAATTATAGAGAAGGGAGCGATCCCCGTTATTCCAAGAAAAAAGAATTCAAAAGTAGGTAATGATGATATAGATTGGTGTCTCTATAAATACCGGCACCTCGTTAAAAACGTTTTTGCCAGACTTAAAAATTTCAGAGCTATTGCTACGCGATACGATAAATTGAAAAGAAATTTTGAAGGATCTATGGCGCTAGCGTGCGCTTTTTTATGGCTGCCTATGTGAAAAGGCAACAGCCCCTAGCATTTGTGACCGGCAGTTTAAAAGTGTACAGGGACGTATGCTTTTAAGCAGAGGGAACAATTGCGGGTTTAATGTGACAGTCTTGATTGCCACGGAGTTGTGTAGTTAGTGTGAGGCTGGGTAATGAGCATAATCTATAATATTGATGGTCTCTTGTCTGGTATGAGTAGACATGCAACCTTGGTGTGCGGAACCCTGGAAAAAGGTTGAAGCTAATTATAACCCCCCATAATTCTTCATATTTCCCCTCCCCCAATTCCCTACAAAAATACATAGTTGAAATTTTTTTAAATAAGAGTATAAGTCGCATTCATAGGGCAACAAAAAGCTAAATTTATCGAAAGTGCTCAATGTAAGGGACATTTATACGGATTTATTTAATTTTTATAGGAAATGAACGCCATGTTCGACTTAATTTGGTAGGGAATAAAAGAGTTGAAGGCATGACAACTCAGGCGTACAGTTATTTTGTAGAAGAAAGATAACTTAGCGGAGAGCCATCATGCCAGTAGAAGACTTTATCATTTATGTATATTGTTGTGTAGCAGATATTTATCCAGAGCTTTGTAAATCCCCTATACGGAGTCGTGGTTTCCAGCCAAAACTGACTGATAGTGAGGTCATTACGATGGAGATCGTGGGTGAGTTCATGGGGAAAGATCAGGATAAAAGTATTTGGCGGTATTTTCG
>JAUVAA010000074.1 GCA_030591965.1 bacterium | reverse complement strand
TAGAGCGTCTTTTTGTGAAACCCATCATTTGTATGATATTGATGGGTTTCACTACGCACCCAAAAAGACGGGTGCTGCTTTCTACCCATCCTACAAAAATGTTAAATTAATTTTTATTAGGTACTTAATATCCGAAAGTTCACGTTCTAATGTACATAAAGTTTTCGGGTTTTATTGGGTTCTCGCTCCTTATTCAAATTCTCTGTAGGGCGGTGGCTTTCACAGCCTCTAAAGCTCGCTAAGATTCAAAAGGCGAACTAAAGTCCGCCCTACGGTTTTAGTTTTTACATTATGCGTGTAATTAGGATTTTCGTAAAGCCTCAGGGGAGGCATTTTGGATTGAATTCCAGAGCTTTTTGCAGTCGTCAATCACTAGATATAATGAGGGGATTAAGACTAAAGTAATAAGTGTCGCAAATACGATCCCAAAGCCGATGGAAATTGCCATTGGGATTAAGATACGCGCTTGCCGTGAGGTTTCTAAGATCATCGGCATTAAACCACCAAAAGTCGTTAAGGTGGTTAAAATAATCGGGCGAAAACGTTGAATCGCGGCAGTTTTTATAATTTCTTTGGGTGTCAGGTGTTGATGTTGTTCTAAATCAACAGCCTGACTAATTAAGACCAGCGAATCATTAACCACAATACCGGATAAAGCAACGATGCCGAGTAAGCTTAATATACTTAGGCCGTAACCCATGATTAAGTGGCCGAAAATGGCACCAATAATACCAAATGGAATACTGACAATGACGATCAGCGGTAGTATGTAGCTTTTGAACGGAATGGCGAGCATGGCGTAAATCGCTAGTACAGCAAAGATAAAACTGAGCTTTAAACTACCGACACTTTCGGCCATATCGGCTTGTCGTCCTTGAAAACTGTATTGTAAGCCCGGGTATTGCTGTACTAAGTCGGGCAGGGTGCTTGTTTTTAAATCATTAACAATTGCGCCGGCCTGACTTCTGGGGGTGACATTAGCTGTGATTTGCACATTACGTCGGCCGTCGCGGCGTTTAATTTCGGTAAAGGCGCGGCCACGATCTATTTGCACAATTTCATGTAAGGGAATCGCACGACCTTGATCTGTCCAGATTAAGAAGTCATGTAAATCTTGTCCGGATACCCGTTCGTTTTCAGGTAAACGGACCATGACTTTTATTTCATTACGCCCGCGTTGTTGGCGCAGTGCTTCAGAGCCATAAAAAGCATTACGTACTTGACGGGCGACTGAGAGCGGGCTTAAACCGAGACTTTCACCTTCGGGCAGTAAAGAAAAATCTAATTGCTGTTTGCCCAAGCTCATGCCATTAGTGACATCTTTAGCAATTGGATAGGCGGCGAGCACTGCCGCTATTTTTATACTGGCCTGTTCTAAGACGGCAATATCGCGGTGCGTTAGCTCTATCGTAATACCTGAACCTGATCCGGGACCGCCTGAGTCAGATTCAAAAATGACGCTTTCTACACCGATAAGTTCGCCGGTTTTCGTACGCCAGAGATCACTAAAACCATCGGTGCTCATGATGTCATTGCGGATTTCTGGAGGGGCTAAATAGCTACGAACCACAGCTTTATGACTGCCGCCTTTGCCTACTTCGGCAAAAATACCTCGAATCAGTTGGTCGCCATTTTCAATTTTATCGGCCGCGAGACGCGCTGACTTGACTAAGCGATCAACAATAGACTGAGTTTTTTCTACGGGTGTACCGTAAGGTAAAGTTAAAGAGACACGCGCATAATCAGATTCGGTTTTAGGAAACATAGACATGCCCATACGGCCACTTAAAGCAAAGGAAAGTGTCGCAATTAATATTGAAAAAGCAATAATGACGGTTAAATAACGATGGTTTAATGTGAGCTCAAGGAAGTTGCCATAACGGTGTTGAGTCCAATGGCGGAAAGCGTGGCTAAATTGCTGCTGTTTTTCATGCAACCATTGAAAAATCTTTGATTTAGGTTCTTCACCGATATGCGCTAAATGTTGTGGTAAAACGAACAAACTTTCCATGAGCGATAGAAGGAAAACCACGATAACCACAGTGGGAATCATAAAGAAAATTTTACCCATTTGTCCCGGCATAAAAAACAGGGGCATAAAAGTGGCTATATTAGTTAGAATGCTAAAGGTGACGGGCACAGCCATTTCTTGTGCGCCTTTAACTGCAGCAGTGAGGGCGGGATAACCTTCTTGCCGATAGTGGTAGACGTTTTCACCAATAATAATGGCGTCATCAACAACAATCCCTAAGGCAATAATAAAGGCAAATAGCGAGATCATATTTAATGAGACGCCAAGCGCGGGTAGGATTAAAAAAGAGCCAAGAAAGGCAATGGGAATGCCAGTCATCACCCAAAATGCTAGGCGCAATTCTAAAAATAAAGCGAGGGTAATAAAAACCAGCGTTAAGCCCATCGCGCTATTACGTAATAATAAATCGACTCGTTGCGCGTAAGATCTTGAGGCATCGTAACGAATTTCTGCCTGTATGCCTTCGGGTAAATTACTTAGCTCTATTTGTTCTTTGACGGTATCGGAAATGCCTATCGGAGTTTGATCACCGACGCGATAGACTTGCAGCATGATCGCGGGAACACCATTGTAATTGGCTGAATAATCAGTATCTTCGTAGCCATCGGTAATGGTGGCAATATCACCGAGCAAGACAATCCCGCCAGAGGGCGTAGTGATAATCGGTAATTGTGCGAATTGTTGCCCCGTGTCTTTGCGTTCCTGCATGCGGATTAAAATTTCACCTGAGGTGCTTTTAATGCTACCTCCAGGTAGTTCTAAGCTGGCATTGCGAATCCGCTGAGCAATATCGGCAATAGAAATTTTATAGCGCTGTAAATTGTCCTGCGATACTTCGATACTGATTTCTAAAGGGCGAATCCCTTCTAAGTCAATTTGGGTAATATTGTCAGCTTGTAATAGTTGTTCGCGAAAGCTCTCTGCAAGTTCGTGCAACACGGCTTCTTCAGTATCACCATAGATAACTAAAGAAACCGTTTTGCGCTTACTCGCCACGACATTAACTTTAGGTTCTTCAGCGTCTTCGGGAAAGGTAGTAATGCGATCTATTTCACGCTGTATATCTTGGGCTAATAGGTTAATATCGGCATCGGTCATCACATCGACTAAAACGGTTGCATACCCTTCTTGAGATGATGAGCTAATTTCATCAATGCCTTCTAAGCCAGAGATGGCATCTTCTATGGCAAGGACGATACCCCGCTCGATTTCTTCAGGGCTAGCGCCGGTGTAAACAGTATTAATACTGATGGTATCAGTGACAAAATCAGGAAAAACTTCCTGTTTCATGGTGTTTAAAAATAATAAACCGCCGATGATAAAGGCAAACATCACTAAATTGGCGGCAACGGGGTGCGTTGCCATCCAGCTAACTGAGTTATGTTTGTTAATATTCATGCCCTGATTACTCATTGCCTTCTACCTTAGTGCGTAAAGTCATGCCTTGAACAGGGGTACTCAAGTTACTACTAATAATGTGTGTGTTTTTGGGTAATTGTTTTGCATCAATAAATACTTGTTCGGCGCCTTTCCAAATAGGGGTAATTGTTTTTACCTCTAAAGTGTTTCGTTCGCTGAGTAACCAGAGTTGCATGCCGTTATGTACCACTGAATCGGGAAGGGCGATGACATTGTGTAGTGTGTCACCGGTGATTTCTACGCGTACGAATGAGCCTAAAATTAACGCGGGTGCGCCTTTGTTTTTGGCTAGTTGGCTCAGCGGGTCTTTGACTTCAATAATCAGTTCAGCTAAGCGGCCTGAGTCATCTAGTTCTGCTTTTAAACGCTTCACTGTGCCGTTACGTGAACCTTGTGTTCCCCATGCAGCGCTATGTGTGATGGCTACTTTAGAGCCAGCGGTGCTATTAATGCTGGGAATATCTATTTTGCTTAGTTTGTCGGTGGGCAGGGCGGCAACTACCCAAAAGCTATCAATCCCTGCTAATTTAACTAAGGGCGTCCCCGTGGAAAAGGTCGAAACCCAAGAGCCGATATGTGCATTGGTTTCTAAAACGATAGCATTAAAAGGTGACACGGTACGGGTGCGGCTTAAATCTAAGCGGGCTTGTTTTAGTGTGGCTTCGGCTGCTTTTATAGCGCTTCTTGCTAAGGCGAGATGCGGTTTGCGTAATACTAGGTTTTTACTTTGTTCATCAAGGGGTGTGTTTAATAAGGTAAATTCACGTTGCGCAATAGCTTGTTGGCCTTTTTCTAGCGTTAGATTAAATTTAGCTTTTTCTAGTTCATTTTCTTTTTGTTTAACCAGTAGCTCATAATCGGTGGGATCAAGCTGGATAATTTGTTCGCCTTTTTTGAGGAATTCTCCAGGAATAAAATGAGGGCTAACGGAAGTGACCATACCGCTAATACGTGAGGTTAAATTGACTTTTTGAGCAGGTATAACATTACCCATTGCGGTTACTGTCAGAGAGTAATCAATAGCTTGCGCTTGAAATACTTCAACTAAAGGGGCCACTTTACTGGCGTGAACGCGTTTTGCTTTGGGTTTATTGCTAAGCCAGTAATAGGATAAGCTGATGGTTATGGCCAAAATGACTAGGGCAGGTAGCCATGATAAAAGACGCTTAAGCATCGGTATTTTCCTTGTTGATGGCGAGTGTATTGAGTTCCCAACTACCGGCAAGTGCGCGGTAGAGTTGTATGCGATATTCTAATAATTGGCGTTTAGCTAAAATTTGACTGCGCTCTAAAGATTGTTGGTTCACTTGTGTGGTTAAAACACGTAAAAAGTCCATTGCGCCATACATATAACGTAATCGAATTTGCAGCGTGGCTTGTTCGGAGAGCTGATGTTGTTTAGCTAAGCTGATAATTAATTGCTCTTGCTGTTGCTCTTGAATCAACGCGTCTTCGACTTCTTGTATGGCTTGTTGTAGTGCTGTTGCGTAATTGTTTAATGCTTCTGCGGCAGCGGCTCGATTTCTTTCGACTTCAGCGACGCGTCTTCCACCATCAACAATTGGCATTATTAAGTTACCTGCCAGTGTCGCAATCCAGTTATTAAATAAAGATTGTAAGTTAGGTGCGGCGGTATTGATATTTGCTGACAAACTGAGCTTAGGGAAGCGGTCGGCAATTGCGGCTGCGGTGCGTTGATCTGCAGCTTGAACACGAAAATAGGCAGATCGTAGGTCAGGGCGGCGCTGTATAAGGTCACTGCTTAAGCCTGTTTGTGGTTGTACTGGTAAATCGGGGAGTTGATTTTGTTCGGGTAAAACTAGCATCGTAGGCGTGTTGCCTGTCAAAATTGCAAGTTGATACTCCAGTGTTTTAATAGTCGCAATGACAGTAGTTTGGTCTCCGATTCTGGCTTGCAATGTTTGTCGTTGCTGGAATACATCGGCAGCAGTAGCTTGCCCACCTGCAAAACGTGAAGTAACGATGTCTACGTTATCTTCATTAGTTTTGATCTGTTGTTGTAGTAAAACTAATTGGCTGCGTTGCTCTATTAGGCGATACCAAGCAATAGCGACTTCTGCAGATAAAGAAATGGCGGCGGTATTTAAGTTTTCTTGAACGACACGAACATCAAGATCAGAGGCGTTTCTATTAGCGCGTATACGGCCCCATAAATCGACTTCATAGCTGGCATTAAGCCCTAAGATGAACTGACTATTATCTTGATTGCTGCTGTAATTTTGCCCACCAGTAAAGGCCGCGCTGATACTAGGAATTAAATCCGCACTGGTTTTTTGGGCGACAGCTTGTGCCTGTTCGAGACGATTGTAAGCAGATAGCAGACTGAAATTATTACTTAGCGCCGAGTCGACCAGTTGGTTGAGTTGTGGATCATTAAAAGCGAGCCACCAGTGTTTTTTGTGTGCTGATTCACCGGATTGTGAGAATGTTTCGGGGGTTGCTATTGGTGTGGCAATTTCATTTATCGGCATTGCACAAGACTGGATAAGCAGTGCCATAATGATAATTAGGTGCGGTTTGATATCCATATATGCAAAAAATGACGAGAGAGTGTAAATAATAGTTAGTATGGGGCTTATGCATCTAAGACGTTACTGCATGTTACAGCGTTGGGTTAGATTTTTTTGCGGAGCAATAAAAACGTAACCCAACATCTCTAGAGCTTCATAATGTTGGGTTACGTTATCTGCGCTTTGCTAGATAATCTAACCCAACCTACAAGATAACTTATTGTTTATTGCATTTAACTCTTAACTTAATGGCTGGGATTTAAGGAGTGTAAGCATTTTTCCATATTCTGTAGGCGGGATACGGAGGCGTTAGTTAAGTCGATGGCTGAGTTGTATCTACTTTAACCATTAGTTTTTGCCCTGGCTTTAAGTATCTCCCTAATTTCTTTTTATTCCATTTACGTAAGTCAGTAACGCGCACATTGAATTTTTTTGAAATAGTCGATAAAGAGTCACCGCTACGAACTGTATACCGAATAGGCTGAATTGCTGACTTTTTCTGGGGATATTTTTTCGTTACCTTGCTGGGTTTTTTAATGACCAGCTTTTTCCCTAAAGATAAAGTTGATTTAAGTCCGATTTTATTCCAGCGAGCAATATCTTTGCTATGTAAGTCTAGCTTTCTAGCGATACTCCATAAACTATCACCTGCTTTTACTGTGTAAGTAGCGTATTTATTGCTAGGGTTAAGCTGGCTGGCCTGAATAAATGGATTATTACTTATTTTACCTTGGGCCAAAGGAATGAGTAGATATGTTCCTGCGCGAATTGTATTTTTACTTAGGTGATTGACTTCGCGAATGGCTTTAACTTGGGTTTTGTAGTGGTAAGCAATACTACTTAAACTATCGCCCGAGATGACTTTGTGACGTTGCCATTTAACACGGTCTTGATCTGTTAGAGCGGCTAGTTTCTGCTCAAAAATATCGACTTTATCGATAGGAATTAATAAGCGATGCGGACCTTGTGGTGGTGTGTAGGCTCGGTTATAGCCAGGGTTTAGTTGAAATAATTCATCTAGTGAGGTATCAGCAAGCTTGGCAGCGAGCGATAAATCGAGTTGTGAGCCGATATCGACAGCAGAAAAAGCAGGTTTATGCTTCAGCTTTTTTAAGTTGACACCATAATGTTCGGCATTAGCAAAAATCTTGGCTAGTGCTAATAATTTAGGGACATAGCGTTCTGTTTCATTGGGTAGGTCTAAAGCCCAAAAATTGGTGGGTTTATTTTTGGCAATGTTACGCTTAACTGCACGACCGACATTACCTTGGCCTGCATTATAAGAGGCGAGGGCGAGCAACCAATCATGGTCAAATAGTTCGCCTAGATGTTGCAAGTAGCTCGTTGCCGCTTCAGTTGAAGCATAAACATCACGCCTTCCGTCATACCACCAGTTTTGCTCTAGGCCATAAATTTTACCTGTGGATGGAATAAACTGCCATAAACCGGCAGCACGCGCATGTGAATAAGCATGTGCTTTAAAGCCACTTTCAACGGCAGGCAATAAGGCAAATTCACCGGGTAAGCCTTTTGCTTCCACTTCTTGAATAATTGCGTATAAATAAGGCTCGGCACGAGATTGAATGGTTTTAATGTAGGTGGGGTGGGCTAGGTACCAAGCGACGGCTTTATCAATGCGAGCATTATCCTCTTCTGGAATGGAAAAAAGAGAAATCAGATATTGCCAGCTATCTTTAGTCTGGGTATCTGTAGTTGTAGCAGGAATGAATGCTTCTTGATCGATTAATGAGGTCGATTGTAAAATCGATTTAGGCGCAGGAGAGGCGCTAATAATAGCAGGCTCTATACGCAGATGAGCGCTGTGATCAGAATTTTTTAGACTACAGCCATTAGCGAGTAGTAAGCTCAAAGTCCCAGTAATAATGGCGTGTCGCTTAAGTTTGTCCATAATCTATAAAGATAGCAGCTTTCATTGAATAAATCCCACTATTCTACTTTGTTTATAGAGAAGTCCTTAACTAAAAATGCTATCTAAATATTCATCTTTAATGATGTACATGGTGAATCCTAATTTATCAAGACCTTTGCAGAGTAAAGAAAATGCTTGGTAATGTTCTGCTCGGATAACTTGGTAGGTGTCGCCATGAGCATTGTGAATACCAATGATCATGCCTTTTCCCATATAAGACAGTGGAGATTTACGATAAGCTTGTTGATCTTCTTCGGTCAATGCAAGCTTAAGATTAATGGCGTCGATCAGCGCTGTTATTTGTTCATCTTTAGTGTGTTTTTGCTGTTCTATAAGGTGCTGAGTGATAGGTTTGAAAGGTGAGCGGCTATCAAGATTGAACTTGTTAAGCTGATGAATTCCTTGTAATAGCGCTCTACTGTGTGTGCTCATTAATATACCTTTAGAGGAAGGAGACTAGTAACTCTCACTTTTTGATTTTAGCATTAATCAAATTGCCTTATAATAGCCCTTTTAGTTTTTACGTTACTATCAATTAGGATTTAATATGAAAAAAATATCTTTTCTTGCGTTTTTCTTGTTTCTATTCAGTGCTGTTTCTTATGCGCATGGCCCTGTCAGAGGAAAAATGACAGCAACAGTTGATATTGAAGCATCTGCTGAAGATGTTTGGGCAGTTGTCAAAAATTTTGATGATATGTCATGGCACCCTGGTATTAAAGTAACCAGTTCGACTGGTGGCAATGATAAAGGCGCTACGCGTGTTTTGGCTGTTGATGGTGGTGAAATTACTGAGAAGTTAAAAAGCTATAACGCTGAAAAAATGTCATATAAATATAAAATCACAGATATGAGTGTTTTAAAAACAATTCAACATTCAGGTCAAGATGAAATTGTTCCTGTGTTTCCTGTTGATAATTACCAAGGTGTGATTACTGTTAAGAAAAAAGGTAATAGCGCAGTGGTCACTTGGGTTGCTACTTATTACCGTGCTTATATGAATAACTATCCACCAGAAGAGCTGAATGAAGAAACTGCTGATGCAGCTGTTACTGCTGTTTTAAAAGAGGGTTTAACAAGTTTATTGCATAAATTTGAGCCAAATACATTGCCTACAGCTATTACCTTTAAAATGAAAAGATAGTTTAGTAGGGCGGACTTTAGTCCGCTTATGCCTGTATAGGCTACCAACTAACATAGGCAAATTAAAAACTGTAGGGCGTGGCTTCAGCCCTCCTTCAGATATTTTTTGATATTATCGGGCTAAAGTCATACCCTATAAGTCGCTGTTAGTTTTTTATTGAGCTAGAGAAATCTAGCTCAATAATTCTAAAATCCCTCCCCAAATCTTTTATCAATGGTTTCTCTGTGAATAATCAATGCAAAACTGTTTTACAGTTCTTTCTCGTCTTATGTTTCGCCTATAGTTCTAATTTACTGGCGCAATCTTATGCTTTTATTACTAATCAATTAGATAACAATGTAGCCGTTATTGATTTAGCAACAAACGAGGTTATTAAATCAATAACGGTTAAAGGCAAGCCCGTTGGTGTTGCTGTTAACCATAAAAACAATCAAGTTTATATCAGTACGCCCCAAGGTGACGGATTTACTGTTTTAGACGGTAATACTCTGGAAGTTATTAATCGAGTTAAAGTCGGTGGCGCGTCAGTTGGGATTGCAGTAAGTCCTGATGGGCAACGTATTTTTGTTGCAGATTGGTATGAAAATAGCGTATCTATCTTCAATAGTACTGATTTACATTTAGAAAAGAAAATGACGGTAGGGAAATCACCTTCGGGTTTGGCTGTTAGCCACGATAATCGTTGGTTATATGTCGCTAACCGTATGGATGATTCAGTTTCACAAATTGATTTAGATAAATTAAGCATTAGAAATACGACTAAAGTAGGAGCGCATCCTTTTGGTATTAGTTTGGATAAAAAAGCGCAACGCCTTTATAGTGCTAATGTAGAAAGTAATGATGTTTCGGTTTTGAGCACTAAAGGCGCAAATTTGAAGCGTGTGGCGCGTATTAAAGTCGGCGGACGCCCTTATGCTTCTGCTCTAGCATTAGATGGGAAATTATTATTTGTCACTAATCAAGATGATAGTACTGTTTCTGTGATTGATACAAAAACCTTAACCGAAATTAAGCAAATTGAAGTCGGTGAAAAGCCTGAAGGTATAAGCACAAGTACCGATGACCGGCATGTTTATATCGCTAATTGGTTTGATGGCACCGTTTCAGTTATTGATGCACAAACACTTTCTGTTGTAAAAACAATTACTAGCAGTGATGGCAGTCGGGCATTTGGTGATTTTATTAGTCGCTGAGGTTTTATTACTAGGCGTAGAGCGAGACTTTAGCTCGCTTTTAAGTTAGCGAAAACACTATTCACACCACGATCAATATGCAGCCACAAGTAGAAATATTTTCTCAAGGCGAAGAAGTTATCACGGGGCAAACGGTCGATAGTAATGCTGCTTGGTTATCTCAAGAGCTGGTTCAAATGGGCTTTGTCATCAAGCGCCATACCGCCGTGGGTGATAACCTACCTGACTTAAAACAGTTATTGCTAGAGATTTCACTGCGTAGTGATTGTTGTATTTGCACTGGAGGTTTAGGGCCAACTACCGACGACTTAACTGCTCAATCTGTTGCTGAGGCTTTTGCTCGACCTGTATCTTTAGATCCTGTGGCGCTGGAGCAAATAAGTGCTTACTTCACGGGGCGTAAGCGGGTTATGGCTGGTACTAACCGTAAGCAAGCCTTTTTTCCTCAAGGGGCTGAGCGCATTGATAATGAGTGGGGAACAGCCCCCGGGTTTGCTTTACAAGAAAATCGTTGTTGGTTTGTTTTTCTACCCGGCGTGCCATCTGAAATGAAGGCCATGTTTGCTGAACAAATTGCAATAAGAATAAAGCAACGTTTTACATTGCAAGCGGACCAGCTTGTCACTTTACGCTCTATTGGTATAGGTGAATCTGATTTGCAGGAAAAAATTAATACAGTACCTTTACCAGGAGCCGTTGAATTGGGTTTTCGCGCAGGTGCTGATGAAGTGCAAACCAAGTTATTATTTCCAGCAGGCACAGATCAAGAGCAAGTTAAAAAACTTGTGCAACAGCTTGTTTCCAGTATTGGTGATTATGTTTTTGCTGTCGATGGATTGAGTGAGCAGCAGGGCGGCCTTGTTAATGTTATTGATCAGCTAATGCAGCAACGAGAATTAACCATATCAGTACAAGAAACGGCATCCCAAGGTTTAATCGCCGCGAAATGCATTGGTCAGCCTTGGTTATTAGCTGCATCTTTTAGCCAATCACTGCAACAATTAAGTGATAAACTTAGTATCCAATTTGAAGCTAATGCCAGTTTTGAAGTGGCGGAATGTATCGCCCATAAAATCCAGCAGCAAGAAGGCTCTGATTTAGTGCTAGTACAGCTATATAAGGGCAGTACCGAACAATTTCAGCACAAAGATCAGAGCATTGTTATTTATAATTTGCTGTTAACGCCATCAGGTACTCAGCGCAGTGAATTTAATATTAGTGGTCCACAGCAGCGCAAGCAAAATCAGTCTGCATTATTAGCGTTGGATCTTTTAAGGCGGTATTTACAAAAAAAAATTCATCGTAACGATAGTTTTTAAATTTTATTGCTTTTCGTATGTAACCAAGCCCACACACGATAAATCAGCATAAAAGCAATCACAGAAGAAGCACCAATAATAAACTCAAGGTTATCTTCAATCAGTGTTTGTACTTGTAATACAATGGCTTGATTTACTTCTTTGTAAAGTAAATAACTACCTAAGAACAGAACAAAATAACCAAACCCCTGCTTTAAATGATGTGCGGGAATATGGTTTGATGCGGCCGCACCAGCAAAGCTACCAATAATCGCTAAGATCGTAATAGTGAAAGTTAAGGTCGGGTCAATATCTAAATGATTGGCGTGGCCTGCTAATGCCGCTGTAGATTGTAAGGTAATAATAAATAAAGAAGTACCAATGGCTGCATGAATTGGCAATTTAGCAAGGTGAGCTAAAGCGGGAACGAGCAAGAATCCACCGCCAACTCCGACAAGCCCCGTCACTATGCCTAAGAAAAAACCATCAAATAAAATAGCCAGCACTGGGAGTTCTAAGGGACAAATAGGCGTGTCACTTGAACAAGTGCTAGTATCGCTGGGTTGTGTGCTATTTTTTAAAATCATAGAAAAAGCCGCGATCAACATGACCACGCCTAATAACACCAATAATAAAGCGCCAGGGACATAGGCGGTTAAGCGCCCACCAAGAAAAGCCCCAAACATGCCTGCGCTACCAAATACAGCGCCTGTTTTCCAGCAAACGAAACCTTTTCGCGCATGATGATAAGTGGCAATTAAACTTGTGCAGCCAACGACAATAAGTGAAGTGACAATAGCGCTTTTAGCAGGAATATCGGCTAAATAAACCAAGACAGGCACTGTTAATATGGAGCCGCCACCACCCAACAAGCCGAGTAAAAAACCAATAATAATGGCGAAGACACTAGCTAAAAACATAAATTGATTATCCCTGTCTTAGTGGTTCTTGGTGAGTTTCTGTTTTTCCACAGGCCTGGTTTGCAGGGAGTGCGGCATCAATATACTTAGGGTAGGGTAAGTTTAAACTCGCCATAATTTCAATAAATTCAGCACAGGTTTTTTGTTGTCCTAAACGAGCATTTAACGCTATTTCTTGGGCAATATTAGATACCCTTTTGCCGTTATAATCATGCCCAGGATAGACCAAGGTATCTGCAGGTAGGGTGAAAAGTTTTTCAGTGACACTGTTATATAAGGTGGTTGTATCGCCTTGTTGGAAGTCAGTACGGCCACAGCCATTAATAAGCAAGGAATCACCCGTAAACACGCGATCACCAATTACATAACTAACGCAACCGCCTGTATGCCCAGGTGTATGTAATACTTTGAGCTCAATGCCACCAATTTGTAATATCACCCCGTCTGTAACCAAAAGATCAGCACACATAGCGCCTGCGTCTCTATGAACGATACTTTTACTGCCTAGCTGATCACGTAATAAACTAGCGCCCGTCACATGGTCGGCATGTACGTGAGTTTCCAGTGTATAAATAAGAGTAAGATTTAAACTGTCTAGTAGCGCTATATAGTGCTTGAGTTCTGTTGCAACCGTATCGATTAAGATTGCTTTTTTACTGGTTTCGCAAGCAATAAGGTAGGTATAAGTACAAGTATCTGGCTCAAAAAGTTGTCTAAAAATCATTATTATTTATCCATTAATATAATCAAATGCTAATTGAAGATTAGCGACAATAGCGTTTAATTGCAAGGCAAAGTTACCACGGATTTATATTGCAGAAGCAGAATTAAATTGAATAGTGGTAAACTAAGACGATACAACATTAACAACATATTTGAATCATTTGGAGTAACAAATGCTGAACAAGGTAACTTTGATAGGAAATCTAGGTGCTGATCCTGATGTGCGCTATATGCCCACGGGCGGAGCTGTCACTAATATAAATTTGGCGACAACAAGACGCTGGAAAGATAAGCAATCCGGTGAACGTCGTGATGAAACAGAATGGCACCGCGTGGTGTTTTTTGGGCGTTTAGCAGAGGTGGCTGGTGAATACTTAAAAAAAGGGAGGCAAGTGTATATAGAAGGCCGGCTACATACAAATAAATGGCAAGACAAAGAAGGCGTTGATCGCTACACCACGGAAATTATCGCTTCAGAAATGCAAATGCTAGGAAGTCGCACTGGCGGTACTGCACCTTTGGGAAATTCACTTACGCAACACGCACCAGCACAAAATAACACTCCTAATTCGCAACCTACTCAGCCCGCCACTACGCAGGCGAAATCTATGCCTGAAGCGCCACCAGCAGCAGCCTATGAGGATTTTGATGATGATATTCCTTTTTGACCCTTACCTTAGATCATATTTGTAAAAAAAAATATCCACCTTCTAAGAAGGTGGTTTTGATTTACCCCCTTGAAGGGGGAAGATAGCAGCCCTCTTAGAAGGCTGCTTGTGTTATCCCATTATTTTCAGTGTACTAAATTAAAATACTT
>JAUVAA010000017.1 GCA_030591965.1 bacterium | reverse complement strand
CTTATGTAGAGTGACTCTTGGATGCCCCGAAGGACTCTACACGCATAAGCACATGTAGCCAAGAGAATGGTGCTGTGTTTAAGCAGCTAAAGCCATTGAGTAGTTTTCGTCATTTGCGAATACTTAAGTTTCAGTAGATTTTACGAGGTGTACTGTCCTCGACATGCACCTAAGGTTTTGTTACCCACGTCGAAACCTGGTCGTCCCCTTTGGAAGGTTCATTATATAGGATTGTTAGCTATCGTGACTATAGATATTAATTTTTTTTATGTACCTGCCGATACAAGAGAACACTATTACAATAAAATAGTTTATGATTAAGTTTAATCAATTACCTTGAATAGAGATTATGAAGAATAAAGTAACGCCAATTAACAAGGAACGAATTATGACTGCTGATGAGTTCATTGTTTCTAAAACGGATGCCACAGGGCGTTTGACCTATTGTAATCGTATTTTTATCGATTATGCAGGGTACTCTGAACATGAATTATTAGGCCATCAACATAATATTGTACGTCATCCCGATATGCCGCGATCTGTTTTTCATTTACTATGGACGACTTTGAAATCAGGTAATGAATTTTTTGGCTATGTAAAAAATATGTCGAAAGATGGTTCATATTATTGGGTCATAGCCAATGTAACGCCTAGCTATGCTGATGCTGATGCTGATGATGCGATTGTTGGTTATTTTTCGGTAAGACGCAAACCAGATCCTGCAAAAGTTAGGATTATTGAAACTATTTACAGGGACATGCTTTCGGCTGAAAAACAGGCTGGGTCGCATGATGCGATTGCAGCGGGTACAAAAGTATTGATGGATATTGTTAATAAAACAGGAAAAGACTACCGTGAATTCATTCTTTCTATTTAATGGTAAAAACAGCATTTTATTGCTTCTCGCTATTCAAACATTTTTGACTGTTGAATCACTGATATTACATGGTATTGAACTGTCACATATCATTCCAAACATTATTGCTTTTATTGTTGTTTTCTTGTTTTTCAAGCAATCAAATAGAGAGTTGCATATTATTAAAGCAATGTTCAAATTAGCTGGAGATATAACTAAAGGGAAATTAGAATATCGGATCACTAATATCGACCCAAAATCGGAGTTAGGGCCTATTGCTTGGAATTTCAATGAGGCTCTGGACCAAATTGAAGCCTATATGCGTGAGGTCAATACTTGCTTTCAGTCTGCAGAAAATAATGACTTTTATCGTAAATCGCAAGTGGGCGGTATTAATGGTGCTTTTTCATCAGGTTTAGAGAAAATTGACACTTCACTGGAGATGATGCAGGAAAATCATTTTAACTCAGTTCGTGACGAATTGTTTTCTCAGTTAGGTCAAATGAAAACAGAGAACCTGTTAAGTAGCTTGCATCGTACACAAGATGATTTAACGCGTATTGCTAACGAAATGGAGCAAGTAGAAAGTATTACTAAGCACTCTTCAGATATTTCTTCTGCCAGTCAATCTTCCTTAGGTACGGTAATCGATCAATTAACACAGATTATTACTAAAATTGGTTCGATGAAAGAATCTTCATTGGAGCTTAGTCAAAGTAGCAAGGAAATCACGGATGTAACGTCTTTAATTACTAAAATTGCGGATCAAACCAATTTATTAGCATTAAATGCGGCTATTGAGGCGGCTCGAGCCGGTGAGCATGGTCGTGGATTTGCTGTGGTTGCAGATGAAGTACGTACTTTGGCTGAAAATACAAAATCAGCGACTGCGAAGATCAACTCAACTATTGAGAAATTTACTCACGCGACAAAAATTATTGTTCAAGATACTGAGAATATGGCCAGTATGACAGATGATTCTAAAGTTGCTATTAGTGAATTTGAGCAAAATATATCTAAAGTCGCTGAGATTTCTTTAGAGACTTATTCTAAGGTCAATATTACTCAGATGATTAGTGAGTTGTCTTTGGCTAAAGTTCAGCAAATGATTTTTGTACAGCAGGGCTATAGAGCAGTGGAAACGGGTGTTGGTTCTGAGGCTGCTAATGCTGTAAAGGTGGACCATACGAATTGTAATGTTGGTATCTGGTTGCTGTCAGGCAAAGGGGCTAAAGATTACCAGCATTTACCTGCTTATTCTGAACTGCAATATCCGCATGAAGTGGTACATAAATGCATGGATCTGGCAATGCATTATTTAGGGCAAGCTTGGCAGACTGATAAAGAGATTCAAGCACAGATTATTGATAACTTTAAAGCGGTTGAGAACAATAGCTTGTTAATGAATGAAAATTTTGATTTGTTGTTAGAGCAAAAACAATCTTTTGAAGGCGGGGTCTCCAAAGAAGAAGGCGAAATTGATTTATTCTAATAAAGACGGCCTGCTAGTATTTGGTTATGGCAATTTGAGCCGCGGCGATGATGCGCTAGGGCCTTTAGTTGTTGAATATATTGAAAATAACTTACAGATTCCTGAGCTCGAAATTATTACTGACTTTCAATTGCAAATTGAACATGCTTTGGATTTAGAGGGACGGGAACTTGTATTGTTTATTGATGCGTCAGTTGCTTGTACTGAGGCTTGTTCATTGACAAAGCTACTTCCTGAAAAAGATAAGAGCTATACCACACATGCAATGAGTCCGGCATCGGTATTGGCTGTCTATCAAGATGTTATGCATAAAGAACCACCGCCTTGTTTTTTATTAAGCATACAAGGAGTAGAGTTTGAATTAGGGAGCAGTTTAAGTGATCAAGCAGAAAGGAATTTAGCGGTTGCTATAGGGTTGGTATCTAATTTATTGCATAAACCAGAGTTGGACTATTGGCTAAGTTATGCATGAAATTTCCTTACTTGAGCAAGTTCGCGAAACTTTAATCGATCATTCGCTAAGTCAAAATTTTAGTAGGGTCTCTCAGGTTACTCTGGAAATTGGCAAGCTTTCTTGCGTTGAAGCTGAAGCTTTAAGGTTTGGCTTTGATGTAGTGATGAGTGATTCTTTGGCTGAAGGCGCTGAACTAGTAATAACGAGTGTGGATGGGTTAGGTGTTTGTCAAAACTGCCATAAATCCGTTGCAATGGAAACGTTGCATGACCCTTGCACTTATTGTGGGCAGTTTCAGCTTAATGTCACACAGGGTGAAGGGATGCGCATTAAAGATTTATTGGTGACTTGAAGTTATTTGGTGTTAATGCAGAGATAAAGTACGTACCCTAATTTCTATTTTTGTGAATTGAATAATGTATTAATAGAGGGGGGTTAGCTGCGATACATACAAGTCGCGGCTAAAAGCCCCTCCCACAAATTCTTTAATAGTTATTTAAAATGATGCACAGGACATTGCTCGTCACGTAAGCTAATAATTGGCCAAGCTGATTTTTCTGCATACTGTTTTAATGCTTCATCGGGGTTAACCGCAACGGGGTGCTCTACTAGCTTTAATAGAGGCAAGTCATTATGCGAATCGCTATAAAACCAACTATCATCTAAAGAATGCCCTGTTTCTTGCAGCCATTCATTTAATCGTGTGACTTTTCCTTCTTGAAAACAAGGCGTACCAGCAACTTTCCCTGTGTATTTATCCACTATAAATTCGGGGGTCGTAGCCAGTAAATGATTTATACCGTACAAATTGACAATAGGTTCCGTGACAAATTTATTGGTTGCAGTAATGACTAATAAAGTGTCGCCTCGTTGTTGATGTTTATTAATAAGCTCTTGAGCAGGTTTTAAAAGAATCGGACGAATAATCTCTGCTATAAATTGACTGCGCCATTTAAGTAAATCTTGCAGTGAATTGTCAGCCAGCGGTTTTAAAGAAAAACTGAGAAATTCATAAATATCTAATTTTCCTTCTTTGTATTCTTTATAGAAGCGATCATTTTCTTGTTCATAATATTTTGCATCAACAATGCCTTGGTCAACTAAAAATTGCCCCCATAGATAGTCACTGTCATCAGCAAGTAAGGTATTGTCTAAATCGAAAATTGCTAAACTCATTATTCGTTCACTTTAGGTTAATAATTTTAAAAGAGGGGGATGGTATCACTCAGCTATTTATGGAACAATAGTGAGATAAGTAATGCAAAGGAACGCGAGTCACACATTTATGGTCGCGCTCTTTATGTTCAATACAGGGATTCTAACATTTAGGACCTTATTGCGGACAGTAAAAATATAGGTTTTAAAGATGATTGACTCTAAAGGATACCGATCAAATGTCGGCATCATCCTTTGTAATGCCCGAGGTCATGTATTTTGGGCTAAACGAGCGCGTGTGAATTCTTGGCAGTTTCCTCAAGGTGGAATAGAAAATCATGAAAACCCTGAACAAGCCATGTATCGTGAATTATGCGAAGAAACAGGACTGAAGCCAGAGCATGTGAAAATTATTGGGCGTACTCGTTACTGGTTAAAATACAGGTTGCCTGAAAAATATATTAGACGTAATTCACATCCCTTATGTATAGGTCAAAAACAAGTCTGGTATTTATTGAAATTAGTGGGTCAAGAAGCCGACGTTATTTTAGATCTGCATAAAAAACCTGAATTTGATGATTGGCAATGGGTCGAGTATTGGGAGCCACTAAAATCAGTCGTTTACTTTAAGCGCAAAGTTTATCGTAAGGCCATGATGGAATTAGGCGCTTTTTTAATGCTACCTACGATTGATGTTGATGCAGAGAGTTATTTGTCTAATGAGAGTATGAGCGAACATCAGTGAGCAAGTCATTTTTATTTGTGATGCAAACGCCTGCTTATAGCGGCAATAAAGTACAGGAAGTATTAGATGAGGTATTAATAACGGCTGCCTTTGATCAAAAAGTAAGCCTGTTATTATTAGATGACGCAGTTTTTCATTTAAAAAGTACGCAACAAAGCGCAGCAGTATCAGGTAAAGATATAGGAGCTATTTATCGGTCCTTGGAACTCTACGATATAGAGAACATCTATGTCGAACAAGAGTCGTTAAACTACACCGGCTTGTCAGAGAGTGGCCTACTTATCCCCATAACGCTGATAACACGCCAAGAATTACCCACACTTTTGAAGGGCTTTGACTTTGTTTTAGAAGGTTAAGGGCTAATACTAACGCCAGAACATTATGCTTCTGTTAAAATACCCCTATTTAGCATACAGCCAATAGTACGCGCCTGTAGCTTGGTTTTTTCACACTTTTATTTTTGTAATTAAGACACGATGGATTTAAAAAATATACGAAATTTCTCGATTATTGCCCATATCGATCACGGGAAATCAACTTTGGCTGACCGATTTATTCAGCAATGTGAAGGCTTATCTGATCGTGAAATGTCTGCTCAAGTTCTCGACTCAATGGATATTGAGCGGGAAAGAGGCATTACCATTAAAGCGCAGAGTGTGACCCTCAATTTTACAGCCAAAGATGGCGAGGTTTACCAGTTAAACTTTATTGATACACCAGGGCATGTCGATTTTTCTTATGAAGTATCTCGTTCATTGGCGGCGTGTGAAGGCGCGCTATTAGTGGTTGATGCGGCTCAGGGCGTTGAAGCGCAAAGTGTAGCTAATTGCTATACTGCGATTGAACTGGGGCTAGAAGTCATGCCCATATTAAATAAAATAGATTTACCTTCTGCTGACCCAGAAAAAGTTATTGCTGAAATTGAGGATATTATCGGCATTCCAGCTGAAAATGCCTTACATGTCAGTGCTAAAACAGGGCTTGGAGTTGCAGATGTCTTAGAAGAGCTAGTTCACGTAATCCCTGCTCCTAACGGTGATGAAGACGCACCTTTACAAGCCTTAATTATTGATTCATGGTTCGATAATTACTTAGGCGTTGTGTCATTAGTTAAGATTGTGAATGGCTCTTTACGTAAAAAACAAAAATTCACCATTATGTCTACTGGCAATAGTTTTATTGCTGAGCGAATTGGGATTTTTACACCTAAGCGCGTCGATACACTCGAATTAAAAACAGGGCAGGTAGGCTTTATTGTTGGAGCTATTAAAGATATTTATGGTGCTCCAGTAGGCGATACGATTACCACTACCGTTAATCCTTGTGCTTCAGCCTTACCTGGATTTAAAAAAGTTCAGCCGCGCGTTTTCGCTGGTCTTTATCCCGTTAGTTCAGATGATTATGAAGACTTACGCGAGTCATTAAATAAATTACGTTTAAATGATGCTGCGTTACAGTTTGAACCTGAATCATCGCAAGCTTTAGGCTTTGGTTTTCGTTGTGGCTTTTTGGGTATGCTACATATGGAAATCATACAAGAACGCTTGGAGCGAGAATATGATGTCAATTTAATTACCACTGCGCCTACGGTTGTTTATGAAGTTGAAACAAATAAAGGCGACTTATTGTATGTTGATAACCCAGCTAATTTACCCGATATTGGCTCTATAAAAATGATTAGAGAGCCGATTATTCAAGCGAATATCTTAGTGCCTCAAGAATATCTTGGTAATGTTATTAGCCTGTGTATTGAGAAACGCGGTGTACAAATGAATATGCAATACATGGGCAGCCAGGTGTCCTTGCATTATGAGCTCCCTCTAAGTGAAGTCGTGTTGGATTTCTTTGATCGCCTTAAATCGGTGAGTCGAGGTTATGCATCTTTTGAGTATGAATTTAAACGTTTTCAAGAAGCAGCATTGGTTAAATTAGATGTCTTAATTAATGGCGATAGAGTCGATGCGTTATCAATTATTGTACATAGAGATTTAAGCCAGTCACGAGGCCGTGACTTAGTTGAAAAAATGAAAGAGTTAATTCCACGGCAAATGTTTGAAGTTGCTATTCAAGCGGCTATTGGCGGCAAGATTATTGCTCGCTCCACGGTTAAATCCATGGGCAAGAATGTCACCGCTAAATGTTATGGTGGTGATATTTCACGTAAAAAGAAACTACTAGAAAAACAGAAAGCGGGTAAAAAACGCATGAAACAGGTAGGGAATATTGAAATTCCACAGGAAGCCTTTTTGGCTGTTTTACAAGTTAATAAAGACTCATAATAGGCAATATAACTATGGACTTTGATTTTTCATTTTTTCTATTTTCAGCATCACTTGTAACCGGTATTATTTGGGGCGGCTATTGCTACCAACTTAAACGCACTAATACGCCGTATATTGAAGAAAATGAACCATTAATTGTTGAATATGCACGATCATTTTTCCCTGTTGTTCTAGTGGTATTCTTACTGCGTTCATTTATTGCAGAACCGTTTAGAATTCCATCGGGTTCAATGATGCCTACTTTACTGATTGGTGATTTTATTTTAGTAAATAAATTTACCTATGGTATCCGTATACCGGTTATTAATAAAAAAATCATCGATATTTCGGAACCGCAACGAGGCGATGCGGTCGTGTTTAGGTATCCAAAAAATCCATCAGTTGACTATATAAAGCGACTTATTGGCTTGCCTGGCGATCATATTAGTTATATTGACAAGCAACTTTATGTTAATGATCAGCCAGTTAAATATGTATCATTGGGTCGCTACGAGGGAATTGGCCAAGGCAAAAATATGACTGGGGCGGAAAACTTAAGTGAAGATTTACTCGGCATAGAGCATGATATTTTAATTAACCATCGCGCACCAAATATCAAAGGTACTTTTATTGTGCCTAAAGGACATTATTTTATGATGGGTGATAACCGAGATAACAGTAATGATAGTCGTTATTGGGGTACAGTTCCTGAAGAAAACCTAGTAGGTAAGGCTTTTTTTATCTGGATGAATTGGGACTGGGAAAATACCGGCATTGGTTTTAGCCGTATCGGAACTGTTATTAAATAATTGGAGAAAGGAAAATGCAAAAACTTCATAAAAAACAGCAAGGATTAACCTTAATTTCTTTGATTTTTGTTTTAGGGATGATTGGTTTTTTTACTTTATTAGTCTTAAAAGTTGGCCCGATTTATATGGATCACAGTAAAGTGGTTCAGGCATTGGAAAGTATAAAAAATCGCCCTAATATAGAAAATGAGAGTAAGAGCGGGGTTAGGAACGCATTAAACAAACAGTTTGGTATGAACTATGTTTATGATATTAAAAAAGAACATGTAAAAATAACCTCACGCCAAGGGTACTTGAAAGTCAAAATTGTTTACCATACTAAACAGCTACTTTTTGCTAACCTAAGCGTTTGGGTTGATTTTGATAATGAAATAGAAGTAGGAAAGCAGTGATAAAGGCTCCCGAAATTCTTTGTAAAAAGTTAGGCTTAAGTTTTTCTCAACCTGAGTTATTTACTTTAGCACTGACGCATCGCAGTATAGGTTCAAAAAATAATGAACGCCTAGAGTTTCTAGGCGATTCTATTTTAGGTTTTGTCATCGCTGAAGCACTTTATAATAAATTTCCCCGTGCAGCAGAGGGCGTTTTAAGCCGCTTAAGAGCTAGCTTGGTCAATCAAACATCTCTAGCTGAACTCGCCCGAAAGCATAATCTTGGTGATTATTTAATTTTAGGCTCAGGCGAACTAAAAAGCGGAGGATATAGACGTGACTCTATTTTATCTGATGCTTTAGAAGCCATTATGGGAGCAATAGTTAAAGATCAAGGTATCGAGCTGTGTAAAACTTGGGTTTTAACTTTATTTGCTGAACGTTTGGACGAGCTTAGCTTAGCAAATTGGCAAAAAGATCCTAAAACTCGCTTGCAAGAGCATATGCAGGCTAGACAGATCGAAATACCCCAATATAAATTGATTAGTGAATCGGGTTTACCTCATGAGAAAACATTTCAAGTTGAGTGTTCTGTTGATTTACTTAAATTTAAGTTTATTGGAGTAGGTGCTTCAAGAAAAAAAGCCGAGCAACATGCTGCTGAATTAATGTTACAAGAAATAGCCAAGGAATCTAAATGAATTGTGGATATGTCGCCTTTATTGGCCAGCCAAATGTCGGTAAATCAACCTTAATGAATCATTTATTAGGGCAGAAAGTCAGTATTACTTCACGTAAACCACAAACGACTCGACATCAAATTATAGGTATTAATACCAATAAAAAAGGACAAGCTATTTACATGGATACCCCAGGTATGCATGAAAGCAGTAAAAAAGCCTTTAACCGCTATTTGAATAAAACAGCTGATACGACTTTATTAGGGGTCGATTTAGTGGTTTGGCTAATTGATAGCTTAGCTTGGCAAGATTATGATGAAGTTATTTTTGAAAAGTTAAAAAAGGCTAATTTGCCGGTTATTTTAGCGGTAAATAAAATCGACCGAGTTAAAGATAAAGAAAAGATTTTTGCTTTTTTTGCTGATGCTCAAAAACGATTTCCCTTTAAAGAAATCGTGCCAATTTCTGCATTAAAACAAACTAACTTAGACTTACTTGATAATTTGATTATGGATTTATTACCGGAAGGCAATACTATCTATCCAGAAGATCAAATTACCGACCGTCCTGAGCGATTTTTAGTTGCAGAAATTATTAGAGAAAAATTAACGCGTAGACTCGGCGATGAACTGCCTTATGCTTTAACCGTTGAAATTGAAAAATATGAAGAGTTACCTCATATCACTAAAATTTACGCATTGATTTGGGTGGAGCGTGAAACCCAAAAAAATATTGTTATTGGCAAAAATGGTGAATTGTTAAAAAGCATTGGTATGGAAGCTAGAAAAGATATAGAAATGCTGATCGGCAATAAAGTTTATTTGCAATTATGGGTCAAAGTAAAATCTGGCTGGTCAGATAATGAGCGCGCATTACAGAGTTTGGGCTTTAAAAGTTAACGAGTATGTCTTCAGGCTTACAAGCTTGTTTTTTATTACATCATAAGCCCTATCAAGAAAGCAGTGTTCTAATTGATGTATTGACTCAAAACTCAGGAAAAATATCACTGATTGCCAAAGGCGTGCGGCAACAAAAGGCAAAACATTTAGGTCTATTACGACCTTTTTTGCCTTTAAATATTAGTTATACAGGGGCTGGAGGACTTAAACTATTAAACCATGCAGAAGCGGGTAATTCGGAGATTATTCTACCAGGGATTAATACCTACTGCGGCTTCTATTTGAATGAGTTAATACGTTACTTTCTTCCAGTAGGCGAACCTTATCCGGATATATTTCTGGCTTATTTTACTTGCTTACAACAGCTCAAAACTAAGATGCCTATTGAGGCTGCGTTACGTAACTTTGAAGTACAATTAATGCAAGCACTCGGTTATGAGCTACAGTTACAATATGATTGCCTCAGCCATGAGCCGATTAAGCCTGATTTGAATTATCGCTTTGATCTTGAACAAGGAGCCAGCGTTGACCATCAGGGAAAAATGCGCGGGGCAACTTTGATTGCCATGCACCAAGGTAGCTATACCGATCAGCGCCAATTAAATGAAGCCAAATGGTTGATGCGGCAAGTCATTGATTTTCATTTACAAGGTAAAACACTGCAAAGTCGCAGCTTAATTTCAAAACTACAACAAAGACCAGCATGCAAGAGCAATTAATTTTATTGGGCGTTAATATTGATCATGTAGCAACCTTGAGACAAGCACGAGGTACGCTTTACCCTGAGCCAGTTCAAGCTGCACTATTAGCCGAACAAGCAGGAGCCGATGGCATTACTGCGCATTTACGCGAAGACCGTCGGCATATGCAAGATCGTGATATGTTTCTCTTAAAAGAAATGATACACACCCGCCTTAATTTTGAAATGGCAGTGACGGATGAGATGCTAACCATTGCATCTGAAGTCAAACCTTATGCCTGTTGTTTAGTTCCTGAAAAAAGAGAAGAACTGACTACTGAAGGTGGCTTGGATGTTGCCGCTAGTCCAGATAAAATGCGCCGTGCTTGTCAGCGTTTAGCTGAATCCGATATAGAAGTTTCATTATTTATTGACCCAGAGGAGCAGCAAATTGATGCCGCCGTCAGTGCTGGTGCTCCGGTTATTGAACTGCATACAGGGAGCTATGCTGATGCTAGAAACCCACAGCAACAAAATGCTGAACTTAAACGTATTCAAAAAGCAGCTCGTTATGCACATAGCGCGGGCTTACAAGTGAATGCTGGGCATGGTTTGAATTTATATAATGTAGAAGCTATTTGCCAAATATCTGAAATGGTTGAATTGAATATTGGCCATGCACTTATTGCGCAAGCTGTTTTTTGCGGCTTAGCAACAGCCGTAAGCGATATGAAAAATGTGATGAGAAATGCACGACTTTAATAATGCATAAGATTAGCTTTCATCAGCTCACGTCGGCAGGAGATCGAGCCTATAATCAAGATTATATGCTGAATAAGCTAGACTCGGATTACGCCTTATTTGTCCTTGCTGATGGCTTAGGCGGTCATCAAGCTGGGGAAAAAGCCTCACGTTTTTTTTGTCATAGCTTTATTCAATATGCGACTAAATACGGTGCTTTAATCAATAGTGCACCCAAACAGACGGTAGAAAAATGGTTTAATGATGCCGTTGCTATGATGGCTGATGCTTTTCAAGGTGATCCTGTTGCTTATGATGCCTATACAACTTGTGCGATTTTAATTATCACCGATACCCATGTAATTAGCGCTCATTGTGGCGATTCTCGTATTTATCGGATTAATCAAAAACACATCGTTTGGCGCACGAAAGACCACTCTATCCCTCAAAGGCTCTTTGATGAGGGGGAGTTAGATGAGCATAAAATGGGCACGCACCCCGAACAAAATCAGCTAACGAAAAGTATTAATATTACTAATAAATTTCAACCTGATATTCATGTTTATCCGCCAGCACAACGAGGCGAAACATTTATTCTTTGCAGCGATGGTTTTTGGGAGTTCACCAAGGAGCATGAGTTTGTTGCTTTAGCGACAGTAGAAATGGATAAAATAAACCTACTTAAACAGGCAAAGCTCGCCATGTTTCGCGCTAGTGGTAAGAGTGATAATCTTACTGCACAGTGGCTAAGAATTGAGTGAACGAGTCAAACGATAGATAAAAGCTTTGGTATGCCTCTACAGCGGCAAACCCAGCCAATATAATAAAAAGTACGCCACTTAGTCTATGTAATAAGCTGAGCGGTATCTTTTGT
Organism: bacterium; assembly: GCA_030591965.1. Taxonomy (GTDB): domain Bacteria; phylum Pseudomonadota; class Gammaproteobacteria; order Methylococcales; family Methylomonadaceae; genus Methyloprofundus. Next base: position 16,825 of record JAUVAA010000017.1, on the reverse strand, counting down.
AATAAAGTTCGCCCAGCAAGCACACCTAAAACGGATGTAGTGATTAAAGCCAAAGTAGAGCCTATCCAAATCGCCTCTGGTAATGCCGTACTACTCAAAGCAACTACGGCTAATTGCGTTTTATCACCAAATTCAGCGACAGTAATTAAAATAAATGTAGTAAAGAAAAGACTGTGGCCACTTTTTTCTGATAATGCTTCATCTTCGTCTTCATCCTCTGTAAAAAACAAGGCGAGTATGCCAAAGACTGCAAATAATACGCTGACTATTGTAGCAACTAAGTAAGCTGGCACCCAATTAGCAATTGCTACACCAAATATAACGGCTAAGGTATTAAGCAAAGTAAAAGCGGCTATTGCACCAAAAATAACCGGTGTGGATCGATGTCTCGCGGCTAAAGTCATGCAAACTAATTGGCTTTTATCGCCAATTTCAGCGGCAATAATCAATGCATAACTGGTCGTAATCGGGCTAAACCAAGCAAAAAAAGAGGCGGGCAGGGCAAAAAAATTAAAGTCCATCAATAACTATAAAAATGAGTTTAAATAAGTTCGGTATTTGTGCCTTCGAAAAAGCAGATAGTGTTTTTCCCTGCGTGTTTAGCTTCATACATAGCCTTGTCAGCATGCTGCATGATTTCATTAGAATTTAAACCATTTTTAGGGAAAGTAGTGATGCCTATACTACAAGAAAAATAATGCTCACTATTATCGAGGAAGTACGCTTTGTTTAGTTCCTGTTGAATCTTTTTAGCCACTATTTTTGCATTCTTTAAAGCAAGCTCAGTACTTTTTTCTGATGCGTGAAGCAAAACTACAAATTCATCTCCCCCTAGCCTTGCAGGTGTATCTTCTTCGCGCAATACTTTCTGTAGTCGCTGCCCTACTTGAATAAGCAGCTCATCACCTATGTGATGCCCGTAAGTATCATTTAAAGGTTTAAAATCATCTAAATCTAAATAAATTAACGAACCATAAGCATTGATACGCTTAGCAATGGCTAATTCATGCTCTAAGCGATCAATTAATAAACGTCGATTAGCTAAAGAGGTGAGGGCGTCATAAAAAGCGAGTTTTTTAATCTCCGACTCAGCTGCTTTTTGTTCAGTAATATCAGTTAATAGCCCGACATAATTTATGACACTGCCATCATGATCTCTTACAGCAGTAATGGTTAGGTATTCAGGGTAGACGCGGCCTGATTTACAGCGATTCCACAGCTCCCCTTCATATTGACCTGTTATTAGTAATTGGTTCCACATATCAGTATAGAACTGTTGATTTTGATGGCCTGACTTCAAAATATTCATATTTTGGCCAATGGCTTCTTCAGCACTGTACCCAGTAAGCGTAGTAAATGCCTTATTAACCTTGATGATAGTACCATGAGAATCAGTGATAACAATAGACTCATGCGTTTCAAAAGAAATAGCTAAAATACGCAGTTGTTTTTCAATTGCTTTACGTTTTTCGATTTCTGTTTGTAGTTCTTGAGTTCGTTGTTCAACTAAAACTTCCAAGTGCTCTCGATGCTTTTTCAGTTCATTTTTAATTGTTTGAGCTTGAAGTGCATTCTCAATTGTAATCGGCAAGAGTTCCAAGTAGGAGGACTCAATATCTTTGGTTAAATAATCTGAAGCCCCCGCTTTTAATGCCTTAACAGCAATAGTTGCGTTATCGTTACCTGTAATCATAATAACGGGAGTGCCTGGGATATGTGGTAATACGTCAAAGGCCGTTCCATCGCCTAAGGCATGATCAGCTAAAACAATATCAAAGCGATGCGTTGATAGTAAACTTAAAGCCTCACTCACTGAGCTAGCAATTTGATAATCATAGTTCAGCGCATTTTTTTTAACAAAGCGCTTAAATCCCATTTGGTCAGTTAAGTTATCCTCAATTAATAAGACTTGTATAGCGGCCATCAACTGCCCACAGTCCAATGACTATTTAATACTTTAATTGAGTGAAGAAATTCATTAAATTCTACCGGTTTAAGAATGTACCCTGAAATTCCTCCAGAAAAACTGCTATCAATATCCTGCTGCTCTCTAGAAGAAGAAAGTATAAAAACGGGGATACTTTTATAAACACTGTGCTGTTTAAGTATTTTTAAACATTCAAGTCCATTCATTTTGGGCATATTAATATCCAAAATAATAAGGCAAGGTAAGGGCACCTTAGGGTCATCTAAATAGCAAATGACCTCTTCACCATTATTGGCTACCACTAATTCATTTAGCACGTTTAATTGCTTACAAGCACGCCGAACGGTCATAATATCAACATGATCATCCTCAGCTAATAAAATAGGTTTAATCTTATTCATTTTTTATAGATTTAGGTACGCTGAATATAAACTTAGAGCCTTGTATTCCATCTGATTCTAGCCAGATTTTACCTTGCCAACTATGCACAATTTTTTCTATTAAGCTTAAACCAATACCAGTACTTTCTGCTTGATCTTTAGCTGTTAATGTTTGAAATAAGTGAAAGATTTTTTGTTGATATTGTGGCGCTATGCCTGGACCATTATCGGCAACATAAAAGATCCATTCGGTGGCGTTATTAAGGCAACTGACTTCAATTTCTCCCTGCGCTTTATCATTATATTTGATGGCATTATCAATAAGATTTTGGAAGACTTGAAATACCCTTAACTTTTCACCATTTATAACAGGAAACTGGCCTATAAGGCTAATACTAATTATAGGTTGGGGGGCTAAAAATCGAATGACATCTTCAAGTAACTGAGCGATATCAATTAATTCCTCTTGTTCGTGCAGTCGTCCAACGCGAGAATATTCTAATATTCCTTCAATCATGTCATGCATACGTCTTGCGCGACTGCGTAATAACTGCATTTGTTCTTGACCATCGGCATCAAAGGAGCTGGCGTAATCTTCACTGATCCAACCTGCTAACTGATTAATTGCGCGTAAAGGTGCTTTTAAATCATGTGATACAACATAGGCGAAATTTTTCAACTCTTCATTTGCTGTATTTAAGGCCTGTGTTCTTTGTGTAACACGTTCTTCCAAATTTTTATTCAACTGTTTTATTTCTGCTTCACTGGCTCGCGCTTGTTGAAGTAATAAAGTATTCTGCAATGCAATAGCTGCCTGAGCGCTCAGCAATTTAGTTAATTCAATCTGTTCATTAGTAAATACTTCAGCGATTAGATTATTCTCTAAATATAAGACCCCTAATACTTGTTGCTTAATAATCAAAGGAACACAAAAAATAGACTTAAGATCCCTTTCTTTAACAACCTTATCGGTCGTGAAATCACCTTTGCGGGCAGCATCTTTTAAAACCAATAATTGCCTCGTATGATGCACATAATTAACAATCGCTGTCGATAAGTCTAAGGCTTCTAGTGTTTGATCTTCGGCTAACTGTACGCTAATATTATCTTGTTTTTCCCCTTTGGCCATTAATTGCAAGACATCGTCTTGCACAACAAGTAAATAGGCTGATTTCGCCCCTAAACGCTCCATTACCGCCCGTAAAATGGTTTCGAGTAAGGGATTAATATCTAATTGCTGGGTAATCGAACGTGTTGCTTGTAATAAATAGTCTACATCAAGTTGTTGTGCCAGTCCTTTTGATGATGGAACATCTGAAGTATTTTCTAGTACGATGCCGTAGTTATTCTCAAGCTGTTGAACTTTAACCAAAGCCGAGCAATGCTGATAAGCAGTGAGCGATTGATGTAAATAGCAATCCGCTTGATCATGTTGCTGCTCAAAAAGAAGATTCGCCGTTCGCTCATATAAAAAACCTTCTAATAAAGTGAATTTCATAGCCCGCGCAAGATCGATAGCATCTAGGCATAAGCGACGTGTTTCGCTAAAATTACCTGCACAATAATGAGTTTCCATATACATAAAAGCCAAATAAGGCCTTAATATAGGCCCTAAAGATGACCAACTTTTCACTTTTTCTAAACAATCATCTAATATTATTTGTTCATCTTTAGAGGGCAGCAGGGTATTTAAGCGCAAACTATTAACATATCTAAATACATACCATAATCGATTAAGAATATTATCACTTAGACCACGTAAATAAGGTTCAGCAAGCGTCAATAAGTTCGCTGATTGTTGATAATCGCCAAGGTAATGCTGGCTAATGCCGGCCAGTGTGTAATAACCTCCAATCGAAACAACATGTTTGCATGCTTCCCATTGCTGTATTTTTTCGGCTATTTCCTGTTCAGTAAAAGTGGCTTTACCGGTTATCATCAAATCGACCCAACCCATAACAGCACTCTCGGCAAGCCCAGAAGATAAGGATAAATTAAATTTATTAGAGAAATGGATGCATTCCGTCGTTACTAAAGGAATTTTCGCTAAATCCGCACCTTGATGAATCAAATGCCAAATATACGGTCCATAAGACAACCCTGCATTATATAAATCACCACAATTTTTACCTCGGTGTATGTTTTTTTGACATTGCTCAATAATATGCTCGGAATCATGGCGATTATGCATATTAGTCCATAAAATCCCATTAATCCCCTTAGTTGCTCCAAAAGTATCAGGGTATCGCTCAGCAAGAGCTAAGCCCAGATCCTCATAGCGAAAAGACATACTATATTGTCCTTGCCGCTGCAAATATAAGCCAACCATAGAAAAACCATAAATTACCGATTCATCAACACCACCAGCAAGACAGTTTTGCGTAGATTGAATGGCAGATAAATACAATTGCGGCACCATGCCTGCCAAATAATAATCAGGAATTAATTCACTATAAATCCCTGTTTCTATTTGCGTAGTTCTATCGATACTTGGGGTAATAGATAAGATTTTTTGCCAAACATCGGGCTCAGAACCATGTATTTGGCTAATAATCATACGTGACCTTTCCAATGCCAAGGTATCATCAGCAGGTATTTCTCGACCAAAAAATTTTAGGCCGCGATTACCTAATTTAATCGCTTCAACAAAGTTGCCCATAGAAGATAGGCCTGTTGTTTGTTCATATAAACAGTCCACTTTATCTAACTCAGTTTTTGCTTCTTGGATCAAGGTATTCAAAATTTTTTCAGCAGCCTGCTGATTACCCAAAGCCATTTCCGTACGTGCAAGGTATTTGTGTAAGTTAAACAAAAACTCATAATGTTGCCCCCAATCAGGGCAGGGGAACAATAATAGACTCTGCTGGAAAAAAAAGTTAGCATTATCCAGAGCTAAAGCTCTCATAGCTGCAATACCCGCAAAGTAATTAAATTCAGCGGCTTGCTGTTTATCTTTATCGCTGTGCAGCTCGGCACTACCGGAAAACAAATGCTCCACAATGGTAAATATATTACTTAATTTACTCAGGTCAGAATGTTCAGGAATCGCCTCAATTAAAGCTTTCGCTATGTTGGCGTGTATCTTTTGCTTGGCTGGTACATCTAAAAAACTTTCGGCTGCCGCTTGTACTTGATCATGGAAAAAGTACACACGCTCTTTATCTCTTAATAAAATATTACTACTAAAAGCATCGGACAAAGTTTTATACAACTTGTCTTTAGGTATTCTCGCTATTAAGGCTAGGTCATTGGCAGAAAAATTAGCCCCTAAACACGCGGCAACAGCCAATAACTCACGTGATTTAGGCTGCAGCTTTTGTATTTTATCTTTAAATAAATCAAGAGCGGTATTAGGAATTGCGGTATGGCGTAACTGATCTTCATCCCATGTCCATAAGCCCTGCTCACTCAGGTGCAAATGTTGATAGCTATGCAACCAACGCAAACTTTCGTTCACAAATAAGGGATTACCTGCTGAGGTTTGGTAAATAAGTTCTGCTAAGGCTTGAGTACGAGTGGGGTAGGTATTTAAAATATAGGCCGTCATTTGATTGACATCACGGATAGTTAAGGCACCGAGCTTAATTTCAAGCAAAGGGGAGTGGCTGGCTTTAACTTTATCAATTAAATAACTAAGACGATGGCTACTATCCACTTCATTATGCCGGTAAGCGCCAATTAAATAAGTGTAGGGGTATTCTTCAGGCGCAGTAAATAAATGCTCCAACAAATCAAAAGTCGCGCCATCGCACCACTGCAAGTCATCAATAAATAAAGTGAGTGGGTGTTTTTTACTAGCTAAACAGGCCAAGAAATTACCGGCTACATTATTAAAACGGTTACGCGATTCAACGGGAGGTAATTCTTTAACTGCTGATTGTGCGCCAATGATTAATTCTAACTCTGGAACTAAATCGATGATTAATTGAGCGTTCTCACCTAATGCTTGATTAATGCGTTTTTTCCAATAGCTAATCTGCTTTTTATCTTCAGTTAAAAAGGTTTTAATTAAGTGAGTCCACGCCTGAATTAAAGTACTGTACGGAATATGTTTAGTAAATTGATCAAATTTTCCCGATGTAAAATAAGCCGAGTGCGCAATAATAGGTAATTGTAATTCTTGAATAAGACGCGTCTTGCCTATTCCAGACAAACCCGAGATAAAAGCTGCACGAAATTCACCAGCACAGGACCTCTTATGATCACTAAGTAATTGTTTTTTATAAGTATCACGTCCGACTAATAAGGATGGCAGAGTAATTCGATCGCTAAAGTCCTTTTGCTGTAAAGGGAAAGGTTTTATTTCCTGTTGAGCTCGCCATTGTTGCTCAGCTATCGTCAGGTCAGTAACAAGACCTATGGCTGTTTGATAGCGTTTTTCAGGCGCTTTATGTAATAACTGCTGTACTATTTTGTTAATTATTTTAGGGACTTTAGGGTTTTCTTTGCTAGCAGCGCAAGGAACCTCGGCAAGATGCGAATGAATAATAGCGATAGGATCATCAAACGGAAAGGGGGCTTTTCCTGTTAGGCATTCAAAGAAAACCATACCTAAAGAATATAAATCAGTTGAATAGTTAACTTCGTGCTTAATTCGGCCTGTTTGTTCAGGGGAAATATAGGGCAGGGTATGTATTCTAAAACTGTCTTGATAAATAAAGTGGCTAATTTGGTTAATATCTAAAATACGAATATCATCAATAATCTGCACATTTAAAGTCTCAGGCTGAATGATAATATTTGAAGGTTTAATGCTTTTGTGAATAAAGCCTGCTTTATGCCGTTGTTCAATTTGCTCGGCAAGCGCAATAATAATTGTTAAGACATTCGCTAAATCAAACTCAGTGCGATTAGTTAGCCATTCTGACAGCGAGATGCCTGAAATCCATGGCTGAATTAAACAAATCATCTCATGTGATGGGCTTTTTAACTGTGGGATGATGCAATGCGGTAGATTGAGATCAGAAAAATGATCTACCTGTTGCTGCAGATAATTTTGTAAATCACGACTACAAAATTGCGGTTTTATTTTTTTTATAACCAGCTTATATGTCGGGCTAGCTTTAAGGTGTGCTTGATAAACTTCAGCATGCATACTTTCGCCTAATAGCGCAGTAGCTTTATAATCTAATAGGTTTTTTAGCATGCTTGAGTCCTAAAATAGGGTTAAAAACACGTTATTCCCGAAATGTTTTTATCGGGAATCCATTATCTGAATACGTAATTTCTAGGTCAAACCTATAGAAATTAATCACGACCAATAATTTCTATCGCATTTGCATCTAAGTCACGTACAAATAAAGCTCTACGTCCTGATTTGCTCATCGAATACACCACCTTATTTTCATCTAAAGTTTGGCGTACTAGATCAAAATTATCAACCGTTAAAGCAACATGTCGATCTCGACCACCATGTTCAGGGCGACCAGTCGTAGGATCCATATTAGGTAGCTTAATAATATGTAGCTGTTGATTTTCACCCAACTGAAACCAAGCACCAGGAAAACCTAAATCAGGACGTTCCATTTGTTGTAAACCAAGAACCTGAGTATAAAAATGCAGTGAAGCTTCGACATCAGAAACCATTAAACTAGAATGATGCAATAAAAAGTTAAGTTTTGCCATTAAGGTAATTTAAGAAAGTTAAAGAGAAAAATTGTACAGTAGCTTATCTGTTTATAGCAATGAGTAATGACACATTGCTAGGTGCGTAGCGTCATTAAATGCAGGTCGTTGTAGACATGTATTTAACCAGGTTTTAGTTCTATATAAATAGATAAATAACGCCTCCCATTATCAATTTAACATAATATACATTATGCGAAGTATTATTTATTATGGCTTTGTGATTTTCACACTCACGGCGTATACTTATTAGAAATTAATACGTCTTAGGCTCTACTATTATGCAAACTAAATTAACACTTCGCTTAGAAGATTCTCTGATTCAGCAAGCTAAAGATTATGCCAAACAACATGATAAATCGCTTTCTCAAGTTGTCGCTGATTACTTTCAAGCATTAACACAAAAACCTAACAAGCCATTAACGGCGCCCGTTACTCAGTCATTAATTGGTGTTCTGGATGCTAGCAATGTTGATGCAACAGATTATAAAAAACATTTAGAGGAAAAGTATCTTTGAAAATATTATTTGATACAAATATTATTCTCGATGTTTTATTGAATAGAAAACCCTTTGTTGAGTTATCAGCTAATCTCGTCAGTTCTGTTGAAAATAAAACTATAGAGGGTTATTTGTGTGCAACGACAATTACAACATTTGATTACCTTATCTCAAAATCAAGAAATCGAGAAACAGCAAAAATTGAAATACAAAAGCTATTAACCTTATTCCAAATAGCTGACGTTAATTCAACTGTACTTACGATGGCAATCAATTCAGGTTTTACAGACTTTGAAGATGCTGTTCAATATTTCTCAGGAAAATGTAGCAACGTAGATGGTTTAGTAAGTAGAAATACAAAAGACTATAAAAAAGCAATTTTACCTATCTATACGCCTGATGACTTATGGAGCATTATCTCTACGCACACTTAAAGCCAGCCTCAATCCCCTTGTTTTTACCAAGGTATTTATGATTTTATTCAATAAATTAGCTTCCTTTTTTTGTCTGCTGATACTACCCACCCAAGTAAACGCTGAACAAACCAAGCCTTTAACCCTACAAACCGCCATTAATATAGCGGTACAAGACAACCCCAACCTAGCGCAAATTCAAGCACGCTCTGAAGCAATGGCCGCTATCCCTTCGCAACTAGGTACTTTACCCGATCCTGTTATTAGTTTTAACGCTTTGAATCTGCCGATTGATAGCTTTGATATTGCGCAAGAAAATATGACGCAATTACAAGGTGGGATTTCTCAAGCCATTCCATTTCCGGGCAAACTGGCGTTACGTGAACAAACAGCCACTTATCAAGCAGAAGCCGCAGTATATGATGTCACTGAAGCGCGCTGGCGCTTATTGCGTGATGTTAAACAACGTTGGTGGGCGCTTTTTTATCTGGATCGAGCGCTAGAAATTATCAGCACAAATCAACAATTATTACGTCAATTTGTGCAAATCGCGCAAACTAAATATGTGGTGGGTCAAGGCTTACAGCAAGATGTGTTATTAGCTCAATTAGAATTATCTAAGCTTTTAGACAATGAAATAAAATTAACTGGCGCTAGAAATAAAACACGCGCACAGTTAAATACCCTACTCGATAGGTCTGCGGATCAGATCGTTCTTATCTCTAAAGAGGTTTCAACCCACCTGCCCGCTTTATTAACTGAATCAGACCTCTTTCAGCAAGCAGAAAATACGCGGGCTTTACTGGCTTCTAGCCGTGAAACGATTAATGCAGCGCAATCCCGATTAGATTTAGCTAAAAAAGACATTTATCCAGATTTTAATGTGGGCGCTTATTATGGCGGCCGTAGCGATACACTTTCGGGTCAGGAACGCGCTGACTTTCTTAGCCTAAAACTTAGCATGACAGTACCTATTTTTGCTGCCAGTAAACAACACAAAGCCGTCGATCAACGCAGTAGTGAATTAATGCAACAACGCTATGCTTTACAGGATCAATGGAATCAAGTGCGCACAGAAATTTCAATGGCTTATAGTGACTTTCAACAAACGAAAAATCAGGTCATCTTATATAACAGCGGCATTATCCCGCAAGCCCGACAAACGGTTGCTTCTATGTTGGCTGGCTATCAGGTTAATAAGGTTGATTTTTTAAATCTAGTGCGTAGTCAAATCACACTATATAACTATGAAATCCAATACTGGAAAGCGTTTACTGAGGCTAATCAAGCCTTAGCGCAACTGACTGCCGTGGTCGGCAAGGAAGACATTTATGAATAAGTCAGCATTTATTATTGCGCCAATCATGTTAATGATTGGCCTTGCAGGAGGTTATTGGTTGGCAAGTTCACAACAAGCAAGCGAGCACCTTGAGCCTAATGTTAGTGAGCCAAAAATCCTTTTTTACCGCAATCCTATGAATCCAGAAGTTACCTCCCCTATTCCCGCTAAAGATGGAATGGGAATGGATTATGTGCCTGTTTATGCTGAAGAAAAAATCGCTATTAGTGAGCCGGCAGGCACTGTAAATATTGATGGAGTAACAGTACAAAATATTGGCGTGCGTACTGCGACAGCGATACAAACATCACTATCGCACACTGTTCGTGCCGTGGGTCGTGTCGTTTTTGATGAGCAGCGCATGGTGCATTTACACCCTAAAACTGAAGGCTGGATTGAACAACTTAATGTTGATAAAACCGGACAATGGGTGCAAAAAAACACCGATTTACTGAGTATTTATTCACCGCAATTAGTCGCCAGTCAGCAGGAATATATACTCGCATTAAATAATCTTAAAGCCTTACAAAACAGTCCGATTGCAGATATACGCCAAGGCGCAAAAGAACTGGTACAAAGTTCACGTGAACGCTTGAAACTACTCGATGTACCACCGCATCAATTACATGATTTAGAGCACAGCCTGAAAATCAAAAAAAGCTTACATATTCATGCACCTGCTGATGGTGTTGTGATGAAAATAGGTGCTCGTGAAGGACAGTTTGTAACCCCTGAAACTGAAATCTATATGATTGCTGATTTGAGTAAAGTCTGGGTTTTAGTGGATATTTATGAATATGAATTACCTTGGGTAAAGCAAGGTGATGCAGTAGAAATGCAACTAGCAGGCATTCCAGGCAAAACCTTTAAAGGTCACCTATCCTATATTTACCCTTATGCGGAAGCTAAAACACGCACAATTAAAGTTCGTCTGGTGTTTGATAATCCAGACCTGCTATTAAAACCGGAAATGTTTGCCGAAGTTACTATTCACGCGGGTACACAATTAAATGCTATCGTTATTCCTTCTGAAGCAATAATTCGCTCGGGCGCACGGAATCAGGTTTTTGTAGTACGTTCAGCCGGTAAATTTGCACCTCGTTTGGTCACGCTTGGGCTTGAATCTGATGGTAAAGTAGCCGTTTTAACGGGGTTACATTCAGGTGAAAAAGTTGTTGTTTCTGCACAGTTTTTATTAGATTCAGAATCCAAATTACGTGAAGCGACTGCCAAAATGCTCGAACCACAGCAAAGCAATGATGATTCTATGGATATGACTCGCGTGCCAAATAATGAGCCTATAGAAAGTTCCCCCCAAAATAGCAACCCGCATGCTGGACATCAGCATGATTAAGGCTTTAATCGACAATTCTATTAAAGATCGCTTCATCGTACTATTAGCCGCCATCATTTTAGGCACAGCAGGTTTATGGTCGTTTAACAATATGCCTTTAGATGCAATACCTGATTTGTCTGATGTTCAAGTCATTGTATTTACCAAATATCCGGGGCAAGCACCGCAAGTAGTCGAAGATCAAGTCACCTACCCTTTAACTACTGCTATGCTAGCCGTGCCAAAAGCCAAGGTTGTGCGCGGATATTCTTTTTTTGGCCTATCTTTTGTCTATATCATTTTCGAGGATGGTACCGATATGTATTGGGCGCGTTCCCGGGTGTTGGAATATTTGAATTACGCGAGTAATCGCTTGCCGAAAGGCATCAACCCATCGTTGGGGCCTGATGCTACCGGCGTCGGCTGGGTATATGAATATGCGTTAATCGATAAAACAGGCAAACATGACCTAGCCCAATTACGCTCGATTCAAGATTGGTATTTGCGCTATCCATTGCAAACAGTAGCTGGTGTTTCCGAAGTCGCTTCTGTGGGTGGTTTCGTCAAACAATATCAGGTTGAAGTCGATCCAAACGCCCTGCTCGCTTACGGTATTCCACTAGCCAAAGTTAAACTCGCCATTCAACGCTCGAACAACGATGTGGGTGGGCGCTTAGTAGAAATGGCTGAAACCGAATATATGGTGCGTGGCCTCGGTTATATTCGAGGGATTGCCGACATTAATAGCATACCGCTAGGCGTCGATGTTAATGGCACGCCTATCCGCTTACAAGATGTAGCGCATGTGCATATAGGGCCAGAATTGCGGCGTGGTTTAGTGGAGCTAGATGGCGAAGGTGAAGCTGTTGGTGGTGTGGTTATTATGCGTTTTGGTGAAAATGCAAAATCAACGATTGCCGGGGTCAGAAAAAAACTTGATGAACTTAGGTTAGGATTGCCCGAAGGCGTCGAAATCATTCCCGTTTATGATCGAGGCGATTTGATCGAACGTGCCGTCAACACATTAAAAGAAGCATTAAGCCAAGAACTGATTATCGTCTGTTTTATGGTCGCTCTATTTTTATTGCATTTACGTTCTGCCTTGGTCATTGTCATCACCCTGCCCTTAGGCATTTTAATCGCCTTTATTGTGATGAAAATGCAGGGGCTTAACGCTAATATTATGTCATTAGGTGGCATAGCAATTGCCATTGGCGATATGGTTGATGGTGCGATTGTTATGGTGGAAAATGCGCACAAGCATTTGGCTGAAGCGACCGAAAAGAAAAAATCCGAACTCACTAAAGAAGAGCGCTGGCAAGCTATCGCTAATGCCTCAAAAGAAGTCGGCCCCGCGCTGTTTTTTTCCTTGTTAGTTATCACGGTATCCTTTATCCCTATTTTTGCCATGCAAGCTCAAGAAGGTCGACTATTCGCCCCACTCGCTTATACCAAGTCTTACGCAATGGCCGCAGCAGCACTATTAACTATTACCGTCGTACCGGTATTAATGGGTTATTTTATTCGTGGCAGAATCATTCCTGAGCATAAAAATCCAGCTAACCGATTCCTGCATTTGATTCATTCACCCTTATTAAAAGTCGCAATGCGCTGGCGTTTTGTTACTTTAATAATAGCGTTAATATTAGTCGTTTCTACCGCCTATCCATTAAGCAAAATCGGTAGCGAATTTATGCCGCCATTAGATGAAGGCGATATTCTGTATATGCCAAGCACCTTTCCGGGTATTTCTATCACTAAAGCCAAGGAACTACTGCAGCAAACAGACAAGATATTAAAGACCTTTCCTGAAGTTGAGCATGTATTCGGTAAGGTCGGTCGAGCCGATACCGCGACCGACCCTGCTCCATTATCAATGATTGAAACCACAATTAGCCTTAAGCCTAAAAAGCAATGGCCAAACCCTGATAAAACTACCCAAGAGTTAATGTCAGAAATGGATCAAGCGATCCACTTCCCTGGTGTCGCTAATGCTTGGACTATGCCCATTAAAACCCGTATTGATATGCTTTCTACTGGCATTAAAACCCCCGTTGGCATTAAAGTATCCGGACCAAACTTGAATGAATTGCAACGCTTATCCAAAGCCATTGAACAAGCCATGAAAACAATACCGGATACCTTATCAGCTTTCGGTGATCGTGCAGTCGGTGGTTATTATCTGGATTTTGATATAAACCGTGAGGAAGCGGCTCGTTATGGGCTAACTACGGGGGATGTGCAAGATGTCATTCAAAGTGCCATTGGCGGCATGAATGTCACTGAAACGGTGGAAGGTTTGGAGCGTTACCCCGTTAATCTACGTTATCCGCGCGAGCTACGCGATAATATGGAAAGCTTGAAGCGCGTCTTGATACCCACGCCAACAGGAGCACAAATTCCGCTTACCTTAGTCGCCAAACTTACACTAAGACGCGGGCCACCGGCCATTAAAAGTGAAAACTCTCGCCCTAATGCGTGGATCTATGTTGATATTAAAACTTCTGATATAGGTGGTTTTGTCAGGCTAGCAAAAAAGACTTTGGCAGAACAAGTGAAAATCCCCAAAGGCTATACCATCACTTGGTCAGGGCAGTTTGAATATATGGAAAGAGCCGCACAGCGCTTACGTGTCGTCGTACCATTGACGCTATTGCTGATATTTTTATTGCTGTATTTTACCTTTCGTAACCTAGTAGAACCAATTATCGTTATGTTGACGATTCCTTTTGGTTTAATTGGTGGCATCTGGATGATTTACTGGTACGATTTTAATTTATCGGTGGCCGTTTATGTTGGCTTTATTGCTTTAGCGGGAACAGCCGCTGAAACTGGCGTGATGGTACTAAACTTTATTGATATCGAAATTGCTCGGCTTAAGAAACAAAAACAAGCACCGTTAACAGCGCTGGAAATCAAAGTCTCTGTTGAAAATGCGACCGCTCAGCGTGTCCGCCCAGTAGCGATCACAGCCTTTACGACCATGCTCGGCCTATTACCTATTATGTGGGCAACAGGCGCAGGAGCCGATGTCACGCAACGCATTGCCGCCCCAGTTTTAGGGGGAATGGTAACCGTGTTAATCTTAAGTTTATTAGTTTTTCCTGTGATTTATAGCTTAGCACTGCAACTTCAAGAACAGAAATGCAGTTCCCCTAATACTTAGTCATACGCTATAGTAAAGATTCTTTGTGGAATGTAAAAATAGGATTGGGCAGAATTTTTTGGCCATAAACATAATTATTCAATCGTTATGTAATAAAACGAGGGAATATGGCAAAATCGAATATTTACGCATCCAACAAAGCAATCGGATCAACATCCGCATCTATTGCTAACGCTTCAACGCTACGCAATTTTCTCTCCATCACGCTGGTACGCGTTGATTGTAAATTTTCTAAAGACGTTGAGGCGGTATTGAGGTGTTTTTGCACTTTTTCCAATTGACCGGCATATTTCACAAACTCTGTTTTTACTTCCGCTAAAATATTCCAGACTTCACTGCTGCGCTTTTGTACGGCTAGCGTTCTAAAGCCCATATGCAGGCTATTTAGCAAAGCGGATAAAGTCGTTGGGCCAGTAATGGTAATACGGTAACTGCGTTGTAATTTTTCAAATAATTGAGGATGACGCAAGACCTCGGCATAGAGACTTTCTACAGGTAAAAACATGATGGCGAAATCTGTAGTATTAGGCGGATCAATATATTTAGTACTGATATCCTTGGCGAAACTCTCGATTGCTTTTAACAAAGTTTTTTCTGCTAAATCGATTTTAGGAATATCGCCTTCTTCTAAGGCTTGCGATAAAAGCTGATAGCTTTCTAATGGAAATTTAGAATCGATCGGCAACCAGACGGTTTTCTCATCCGATTTTCCCGGCAATTTAACGGCGTATTCTACGTTGGCCTGGCTGCCCTTTTTGGTGGCAACATTAATATCATATTGCTCGGGCGCTAAAATTTGTTCCAGAATATTGCCTAGTTGATACTCACCTAAAATGCCGCGTGTTTTGACATTGGATAAGACTTTTTTCAAATCACCCACGCCAACCGCTAGGGTTTGCATTTCTCCTAAGCCTTTATGTACTTGCTCCAAACGATCACTGACTAATTTAAAGGATTCACCTAGGCGTTTTTCTAAAGTTTCATGCAGTTTTTCATCAACTGTTTTGCGCATTTCATTGAGTTGCTGGTTATTATCCTGCCTTATTGAATTCAGTTGCTTTTCTATGGTTTCGCGGATTTCATTAATGCTACTTTTAGCCAAAAGATTCGCATTTTGCTGCTGCTTGGTTAAATCAGCAAATTTCACGCGTAATTGTTCATCAAATTCTTTGATCGATTGGGTAAACCTTTGTTCAAATGATTTTAAACCCGTATTGAGCTCTTGACGGTTTTCCTTTGCATCACTTTTAATGCTCACATCAAAATCATTGAGCCTTTCTAATGTCTTTTCTCTAAACTCATCTTGTTTTTTATTAAGTGACTCACTAGAACTTTGAAAAGAATAGCTAACACTTTGTTTAAAGTCATTAGAGTTATTAATTAGCTTTTCTGACAACCCATTAAGCGCGCTTTTAAACGTATCTAGCTGGCGGTTTTGTTCTCCACTATCTTCCGCAACCCGCTTTAATAAGGTATCTTGAAAACCTTTAAATAAATCATTCATTTCACGTCGATTATCGCTACTTACTTCACGCAATTCTTTACGTGAATCACTTAAACCTTCTTTTAAGGTTTCTTGGCTACGCTCAAGCAGTCGAGTCAATTCGACTTTAACTTGCTCGGCATTTGAACCGCCCAATTTATTCACTTTTTGTAACACAAAAAACTGCAACATCAGAACAATAAGTACAAGGAAAGTAACACTCGCTCCTAGCAAGGTAAAAGGGTCAGTCATTTTTATCTCTTTAATAAGTAAAAGTTTCCAATAGGTATTTGAAACATATGGGCATCCTTCATATAGTGCCAAAAGTAGCTTACACTTTTAGTACTTATTTAATAGGTTCTGTGGGAGGGGCTTTTAGCCGCGATTTCATATAAGTCGCGGCTAAAAGGCCTTCCCACAAATACCTTCATGATTAATAGCAGTGAACTAAAACTTAAAGTGTAAACTGAGAAATGAAAGATGCCAAAATATGGTCAACATTGGGCTCATCCACAGAGTTTGTCAGTACTATGGCCGCAGTTTAAGATATTAAGGTTGCGGGCTTATCATATAAGTTTACGCTCTAATGTAGCCTGTATGAAGTTTACGGAATACAGGAAGCGTAGTACATTCACCTTCCCGTATTCCGCAAGCTTCAT
>JAUVAA010000066.1 GCA_030591965.1 bacterium | reverse complement strand
GTTTCTCCATCATCTCATCCAGTTCACGCAATGCGGCGGGCTGAACACCCTCTAATGTAGCGATGCGCATTAATAAATCGGAACGCATATTTTCCGGCAATAAACTTAACACAGCGGCCGATTGGTCAGCATCTAGCAAGGATAAAATGATCGCGACAATTTGCGGATGCTCCAGCCTAACCAGGTCTGCAATTGCTCGGGAATCCATCCATTTTAATTGATCAATCCCTTTACTATCTCGTCCAAGTAAAATTCGGTCAATAATACTACCGGCTTTATCTGCCCCTAAGGCATTAGTTAACATATCCCGAATATACGCATCAGAATCTACACCTAAAGCTGTTTGATCTTTAATGGTAACGATAAATTCTTCCAGCACACCATCGACCATTTCATTAGAAATATTAGATAAAGTCGCCATAGTTGTACCTATGGCCTGAACTTCTTTAGGCCCCATATTTTTTAAAACATTTGCCGCCCTATCGTGCCCTAAAGTCAAAAGCAATAAGGCGGTTTTTTCCGTTTGATTTAATTCAGAATTCTCAGACATCTTGACCCATCCACCCTTTCAGTACTTGTGCAACCAACTTAGGATCTTCGTCCACTAATTTTTTCACATACTCCAAACGCTTTTCATAACTCTGAGGGGCCTCTAATAGCAATAAGTCCTCTGTTTCAGAGGATATCAAATGTCCGTCATCATCTACCTGCACAGGAATAGGCTTTCCTTCCTCATCATAGCGCACAGGCACAGCAACAGGAATACCATTTTCATCCAAAACCATTTCAGTCTCTTTCTCTGGCTCTTCTTCTTTAGCCACTAAACCACGCATAGTCGGACGTAAGACACCGAAAACAATAAACAATACCACTAAAGCAGCTGCAAGCTGCTTCATTAAAGTAAGAAACCACGCTTGCTCCCATAAAGGTTCTGCAGGTAAAGCCTCTAATTTATCAGGCACTCTGAAGGCCGCATTAGTCAAGGTGACTTCATCGCCACGCCGCATATCATAGCCAATCGCACGCTTCACTAACTCAGTAAGACGGTTCAAATCTTCTTGAGCAAACGGCAAAGTGCTCACCGAACCATCCGCTGCTAAGATGCGTTTATCATCAATCACGACAGCGACAGATAAGCGGCGTACAACACCGGACGCTAAACGCGAATGCGTAATAGTTTTATCTAGTTCAAAATTTCGCGTTGCAGCTTTACTGGAAGATGTTGGAGTTTTAGGGGCTTTTACGTTAGCACCGATTGCGTCAGGCTGCACAGCTAACTCAGGAGCTACTCCAGCTGGTGGTGGCTGATTAGATAAAGCACCAGGAACCCCTTGTATAGCAGATAAAGTACTTAAATCTTCAGTGGTTTGTTCACTTCTTAATGCGGGCAAATCAGGGTTAAACATCTCTTGAGTTTGCTCGGTTACGGTAAAATCAACCTCAGCAGAAATTTGCACGCGCATGCCTTCAGGACCAACAATAGGCATCAGAATATTTTCTATGCGCGTCATTAAATGATTTTCAACTTCTTTTTTATATTCGAACTGTTTATTAGTTAAAGCTAAATTGGAGTCGGTATCTTTAGAGCTAAGTAAGCGACCTTGCTGATCCACTACCGTGACTTGAGCGGCTTCCATCAACGGTACGCTCGAAGCAACTAAATGCACTATGGCATCAATCTGACCTTTTTCTAAAGCGCGCCCTCTATATAAATTAATAATCACCGATGCACTGGGCTTTTTCTGCTTGCGCACAAAAACCGACTGCTTAGGCAGGGCTAATAACACTCGCGCTGATTTCACATTCTGTATAGTCGTGACAGTACGTGCAATTTCACCCTCTAAAGCACGCTGAAAACGCATAGTTTCGACACTTTTACTGGTGGTAAAGCTAGCTTCTTTATCCAACAATTCATAACCTAAACTATCGCTACGCGGTAAACCTTCCGCTGCTAATTTTAGCTTTATATCTCTTACTTTGCCCGCTGCAACCATCACAGCTCCCGAGCGTTCATCAATTTTATACGGAACGTCTAATTTATCTAAGGTCTCTAAAATTTCTGACGCATCTTGCTCTCCTAAACTGGAAAACAATAAATCATAAGCCGGTGCTTGTGACCATAAAACTACAGCCACACCTATTGCAACACTGAAGGCTAAGCCCAGCATCAAGCCTACCTGTTTGATCACGGTCATCTGTACAAGCCCTTCCATAGCAGGATGTATCGCTTTAGCCCCTGGTTCCTCTGCGACTAACTGACTACCTTCTTTGCTAGCGGTACTTGTTAAACTATTGCTCGACTCTTGCTCACTCATGTTATTTTATTTGCGCCATTACATTGGCATATTCATCACTTCTTTATAGGCATCGGTAAGCTTATTTCGTACTTGCACCATCGCCTGAAAAGAAACACTCGCTTTTTGTAAAGAAACCATTACTTCCGCTAAACTCGCATCAGATTCACCCGTCTCAAACCCCGCGCTCATTTTCTTCGCTGTTTGCTGGGTTTCATTAACGCCATCTATAGACTGTTTTAGTAGTGCAGCAAAATCATTATTCGTATCAACAGGTGCTGGTTTATTACCAGCCTCTATAGACATCGTACGCATTTGCGCTAAAACTTGGTTTACATTCATATCACTCATCGTATTACCCTGCTCAACTTATCTTTATAACAAACAACAAGCATTTTTTACGCCAAGAAAAATTGTGAAGCATTTTAGCATGGAATGACAATCCCATCGTCTTTCATTCGTGCAATTTTATAACGTAAAGTTCTAGGGCTAACACCAAGCTTTTCCGCTGTTAATTTTCGGCTCCCTTGCAATGATTGCAAAGTACTCAAAATAATTTTATCTTCTGCTGAACGTAAGCCAGTCCCTAAATTTATCTCAGCTGCATCAGATAAATCAGGCTGTTCAGCTTCATTAGCTGGCTCTTCAACAACGACTGGCACGGCCACTTCAAGTTTGACATCCGGCATTGGCATCGCCTCTTCGAAAATCAAATCTTCTTCATTAATCATATCACCAGCCTGCATAATCAGCGCGCGCTGCACAACATTTTCCAACTCACGAACATTGCCCGGCCAATGATAAGTTTGCATTTTTTGTGCCGCTTGCGCACTAAATAACGGCATTTTCTTACCGGCAGATAAATGACGTTGCATTAAATCATTTGCCAGCGGCAATATATCATCGATTCTAGCCCCTAACGAAGGAATAATCAGAGGAAAAACATTTAAGCGATAATATAAATCTTCGCGAAACAAACCTTCCGCGACATAATCTTTCAATTTACGATTAGTGGTCGCCAAAATTCTGACGTTTAATTTGATTTTTTTCTGACTACCTAAGCGTTCGACTTCTTTCTCTTGAATAACCCGCAGTAATTTAGCTTGTAAGGCTAAATCCATTTCAGAAACCTCATCCAATAACAAAGTCCCACCTTGCGCCATTTCAAATTTACCCGGCATAGCTTGAATCGCCCCAGTAAACGCCCCTTTTTCATAACCAAAAAGCATCGATTCGAGCATATTTTCTGGAATAGCCGCACAGTTAATAGCCACAAAAGGTCCCTCTTTATGACCCGAATTTTGATGTACAAATTGCGCCAAAACCTCTTTACCGACACCACTCGCGCCTTGAATTAAGACTGTCACCTCAGTTTTAGCCACTTTTTCAGCCAATTGATATAATCGCTGCATTGCACCATCCGCAACAACACGATCATTAGCTGCAGTGGGATTTTGCATCACAAGTTGCGCGACTTTATCCACTAAAGCATTAGCATCAAAGGGCTTAACCAAATAATCTGATGCGCCCGCCTGAATTGCTTCAACCGCTTTTGGCACCGAACCATAAGCCGTCATTAATAATATTGGTGTGCTCGCATATTGGCTTTGCATATTATTCAATAATTGAAAGCCGTCCATAACTGGCATCTGCACATCACTGACCACCAGTTTAAAATCACCTTTAGATAGCTTAAGTAATGCCTCAGTGCCATTACGCGCAGAAACAACGCGATAGCCTTCAATCTCCAAAGTATCACATAAGGCCTCACAAAGAGAGGCATCATCCTCGACCACTAAAACATCATACTGTTTCATGCGCTTGCTCCCATAGAAATAGTTGCTTGAAAAGCTTGTTCAATACACGGAATAGACAATTTAAACTCAGTTCCCACACCCACTTTAGATCGACAACAAACCTTACCGCCATGCGCCTTAGCCACACTATCAACTACCGCCAAACCCAAGCCTGTGCCATTAACGCGCGTGGTAAAAAATGGTTCAAAAATGCGTTGCAAGTGTGCAGGCTCAATTCCGCGCCCATTATCTTGAATACTAATTTCTATGGATTGCTCATTTTTCTGCTTAACAGATAGACTAAGTTTTCCATCAATAGGCATTGCTTCCAGAGCATTAGTTAATAAATTCATCAACACTCCCTGTAAGGCATGTTCATTGCCTTGCATTAAATCTACGGAACAAAAATTCGACACCTTAAATTGCACATTACCGTCAGCCACATAATCACTCATTGCTGCTTGCACCTTATCCAATAGAGTTTGCAATGAAAAGCCCTCCATCGTTAAGCGCCCTTCTTTTGCAAACACCAGCATATCATTCACTTGAAGCTCTAAATAATGTAAGCGCTCTAGGATTTTTTTAGAAAAACGCTGCTGTTTCTCCGCATCAAGTTTAGGATTAGACATTTGCGAGGCATATAGAATAGCCGTAGAGAGTGGCGTTCTTACTTGATGCGCCATACTTGCGACCATTTCACCCATTGCGGATAAATTCTTTTGCTGATTAATCGTTTCTTGTAAAGCATTCATTTCGCTAACATCACTCAAAACAATCACTTGCTCACTACTTTCTGGCAGACGGCTACGCGTCATATTGACCCGCAAACCACTTAGCAATTGACGCTCTAAAGGGTTATCCAATACGCTAATTAAACTACGCATGGCAACATCCGACCAAAGTTGCCCAATCAAAGGTTCACCTAAAAAATGCGTCGCTTGCAAATTGCAGTCAACCACCCGACTTTGAGTATCAAGAATGATAATTGCAGTCGGTAAAGCCGCCAAAATTTGTTGTAAACGTAGTGCTAGCTCCTCTTTTTCCACCAATGTTTTCACCCGCTCACTACGAGCCGCGGCCAATTCCTGATGCAATTTTTCAACTTGCTGCTCAAGACTTTGATAAGAGTTACTTAAGTTTTCCGATAGCTGATTAAAGGTACGAAACGCATCCGTAAGCTGCTCAGTTTTTTGTGGAGAGGTAGAAATCGTCATAAAATCGCCCTATTACTGTACTATGCAATAACAGAAGCAAATATGAGACCACTCTATAAATATTAAATTTAAACAAACAGTTATACTATAAAAATACTAACTGCCTAAAATTGTAGGTAATGGGTTGAACATGTCATCAAAAGATTCACTGCCCACAATGCAGCGGCACTAAAATAATAAAACCCAGAAAGGGAGTCATTTTGATCAGCTCTTGAACAGCCTCCTAGGTATTCTTAACACAATATCTTCGACTCAGTCTCGGTTAAATAGCCACGATTTTATTCATATCAAAATCATCGACGACTCTTCGCCCTACATAACCGCGCGTATTGGATAAAATACGTGCGCCGGCTATCCGGTAATCACCGATACTATGTGTATGACCATGAAACCACACGGCAATATCATACTCATGAAACAGTGATTTTAAATCATTACAATAGGCTAGTTTTTTAATGGCATTGGGAGAATCATACCAACTCCATTGAGTTGGAGCATGGTGTGTTACGACTACGGTTTGACCGTCAAAAGGCTTGGCCAGCTCTTTTTCTAGCCATGTTTTTGAGTGAACATGTAAGGCGGTAAATTGCTGAGGATTATACATGCCATCTGCGTAGCGTATTTTCCTAAAATCGTTCAAACTCAGGCATAAAGCATCAGCAGTATCTTGACCTTCAATAAATAAATCCGCCCATAATGAACAGCCAATAAAACGTACACCATTAAACTTAACGGTATTATTTTCTAAAAAAGTGATATTAGTATTGGCACATTTATCCCGTAACATACGTAGGGTGTCATGGTATTCACGCGTATAAAATTCATGATTTCCTGCTATATAAATTACTGGTTTATTTGTGGACAGTAGCCACTCTATACCTTGATCATAGATACCTATATCACCCGCTGCAACAATAATGTCCGCATCGTTATCAGGTAAATCGGCGGGGCCAAATTCTAGATGTATATCTGAGAAATAATTGATTCTCATATTAAGCTAACCTACAGCAATCTGTTTTTTTTATCGGGGTTCATATATACTTCAGTGTAATTGTAATTAAGATAAAAAACCACTCACTATGTCAATTAGCCCTAGAAAACTCACAGAAGCAGTTCTTGTTGGAAACGTTAAAGTCGGCGGCGGCGCTCCTATTGTGGTCCAATCCATGACCAATACTGACACTGCTAATATTGAAGCAACAGTAAAACAAGTTATGGAACTTGCAACTGCAGGCTCTGAATTAGTACGTATCACCGTAAATAATGAAGCAGCAGCTCAAGCGGTACCGGAAATTCGTAGACAATTAGATGCTAACGGTTTTTCTGTGCCTTTAGTGGGTGATTTTCACTTTAACGGTCATAAATTACTAGAAATGTATCCTGAGTGTGCTAAAGCGCTAGGAAAATTCAGAATTAATCCCGGTAACGTCGGCAAAGGCGCTAAAAGAGATACTCAGTTTCAACAAATGATCGAATGTGCGGTTAAATATGATAAGCCAGTACGTATCGGCGTTAATGGCGGCAGTTTAGATCAAGCGGTATTAACTCGTTTATTAGATGAAAACAGAGCGAAAGCTGAGCCGCTAGAATTAGCCGCTATTACTCGTGAAGCAATCATTATTTCTGCTTTAGAAAGTGCGGCAGCCGCTGAGTCTTATGGTTTAGCAAGAAGCAAAATCATCCTGTCTTGTAAAATCAGTAATGTACAAGAATTGATCAGCATTTACCAAGATATATCAAGTCGCTGTGATTACACACTACATTTAGGTTTAACTGAGGCGGGCATCGGCTCTAAAGGTATTGTTGCTTCTTCGGCTGCACTTTCCGTTCTAATGCAACAAGGTATCGGTGATACGATTCGTATTTCCTTAACACCTGAGCCAGGTGCAGCGAGAACTAAAGAAGTCGTGGTCGCGCAAGAAATATTACAAACAATGGGCTTTCGCGCTTTTACACCAATGGTTATTGCCTGCCCAGGCTGTGGCCGTACGACCAGTGATTATTTCCAAAAATTGGCAATGGATATACAAAGTTATTTACGTGAGCAAATGCCAACTTGGCGTGAGCAATATAAAGGTGTAGAAGAAATGGAAGTGGCTGTAATGGGCTGCGTTGTGAATGGCCCTGGCGAAAGTAAAAATGCGAATATTGGTATCAGTTTACCCGGCACAGGCGAAACACCGGTTGCACCAGTTTACGAAGATGGCGAGAAAACAGTTACTCTGAAAGGTGATAGAATTGCAGAGGAATTCCAAGTTATCGTAGAAAATTATATTAAGCGTACATACAGCGCATAATAAGCATTAAGTAATATGATTTAAAAATAGCTACAATCTAAATGTAGCCTGTATGGAGCTTTGTATAATACGGGAAAGTGCGTGTTAGTAACTTCCTGTATTCCGCAAGCTACATACGGCATCTACTTGCTGCTATTATTTAGACTCGATTACTAACTAATAATAACCCCTTTTTTGAGGGGCACATTTTATTCAATTATTGAACATAACGGTTTAACGCTAATGAGTATGTCTGAAAAATCTGTAAGCTCCTCACTGCAACAATTAGAACAACAACTCGCTGATAAAAATCCAGCTTTACTACAAGCCTTTAGGCTATACCATGAGCTAGATCAAGTGGCTTATGATCTTGGGCTTATTGGCATGGATGATTCCTTAGCAAACAAAAATTCATGGTCGCCGGTCATCACGGTTATTGGTGATCCCTCATCTGGAAAAAATGAATTTATTAACCGCTATTTAAACTCGACAACGCCAGCCATTGACCCAAACGGGCTTCATGCTCAATTTACAGTATTGGTATATCGTGATGATGCATCTCCGATGACTTTACCGGGAACAGCTGTTGATGGCGACCCACGTTTTCCTTTTTACCATATTAGTGAGCGCTTAGAACTGTTAGAAAAAGGAAGCAGCCGCAATATAAATAGCTACTTAGAATTAAAAACTAACAATAATAACCAGCTCAAAGATAAAACGATTATCCTTGCTCCAGGCTTTGCCGCTAACCAAAAACAAGCAGAGGCGGAATTACTACGTGAACACGCAAGTACGCTTTCCGACTTGGTTTTTATTTTCTTTGATGCTCGACATTCTACGCTTGAAGATTTCCGTAGTTCACTAAGCCCTTTTCTCAAGCATGCGGCAAGAAGCAATAATCCAAGTAAATTTATCTACGTGATTAATGAGCCTTCTAGTAATCACGATGCGGTTGACCTTAATGACTGGAAACAACAGTTAATTCACCTAGGCTTAGAAGCGGGACAATTTTTTGTCTTATCTCAAAGTACAGAATCAACTACACAACAAGCAATTGAGCAAAAATTAACTAATATTGATGTAGAAAGTGCTTACCGTATTCTTAATAACCTACAACAGCATATTACTGAATTTGATACAGTTGTGGTGCATGAAGTACAAAAAGGTATCGACCTCTGGAAAGACCGTTCACACTTTACCTTAACGGCCGTACTGAGCTTTATCGCATTATCTCTCGTTGCCGGTGAAATCCAAATGGGTTTAGTAGCCGTCTTACTTGACCCTTTTGTCGCCTCAGTCGCTTTATTTTTACTGATTGTTCTCCTGATTCCCGTACATATATACAGCAGTAAGGTGCATGCCAAATTTATCGCCAAAAAACTGGCAGAACGCCAAGTTGAGCTCGGTCTAATAGAAAACCTACCCGCTTTATTTAACAAAGGTATCACCTTATGGCGCATACTCCTACCTATCAGGCAACCCGTTGGTTGGACTAAAGAGGTTCAAGAAACATTAGATATGCTTATGACTCGCGCAAAAGGCTTAGTACAATCACTGAATAATACTTTCAGCACTAACAGTGCAGCCCCATCTGCGTCTGCGCCTAAAGAAGAAACCTTTTTGAATTTATAACACGCAATTAACACATACAAGCATCATGTGGCTTTAGTTTTCTGATACTTGGAAATCAGCAAAACAAAGTCATATGCTAGATGTTATAAATTCCAGACTGCACCACTACATCCCTATAATTTTATGCAATACCTAGCAACAAGCTCATTACTACGCATTGTTCCGTCCTATAAACTGAATGCATAAGACACACAGACCATTAACTAATAACGGCTTCACCCTACTCGAACTCTTAGTCGTTCTAGTCATTGTCGGTATTCTTTTTTCCTTTGCAGCCCTTAGTCTTAGTGCGCGCCCTGATCCTACTAAACAAGAAGCCTATCAAGTACAGCAACTACTTAACCTTGCACTCGAAGATGCAATTCTACGCGGGCAAATTATGGGCTGGACACTAACCGAGCAAGAGCATAATTTCTCACGTTTTAAAAATCAGCAATGGTTAGCTCTCAAGCAAGATAATCTATTACGCAATTACAAGCTGAACCCCGAGCTTGAATATCATTTAGAAATAGATGATCTACCCGCCGTTACTCTGGCGAGTACTCTACCTCAAGTGATTTTTTATCCTGATGCTACCTTAAGCAACTTTGAACTGACTGTACAATTAAAAAACACCTTCAACGAAGGCTACAAGATTTATAACGAACAAAATGAAATCAAATTAATATCACTTGCCCCAGATTCACTATGAGCATAAAGCATAAGGGCTTCACTTTAATCGAGGTAATGATTGCTTTAGCAGTGGTTGCTATTGGCTTATTAGCGACCTTAAATGCCGCGAATCAAGAAATCAGAGGCGCGAGCCTAACTCAAGATAAAATGACGGCCTACTGGTTAATGCAAAATAAAATGGCTGAAATTCGCTTAGAAAGTACTTGGCCTAGCATTAAACAAAATAAGGGTACTGATAAAATCTTCGGCCAATCGTGGCGCTGGCAAACCGACACAAAAAAAACGGACAATCCTAAAATACGTAAAGTAAAAATCAGTTTATCACCTGCAATGGCTGGCATTACTGAAGAGCCTGTTCTGCAACAAACCATTTATATAGGTCAATCAGAATGAAGACAAAAGGCTTCACGCTGATCGAACTGCTTATTTCCATTAGTATTCTAGCGATCCTTCTCAGTCTCTCTTATTCGGGACTTAATTCTGTTTTGATTAGCCATGAGCGGATTTCTAAGCAGCAGGAAAAATTTAAAAAATTTAATTACACTTTTAATCAATTACATACCGAACTGCAACATATAGTCGCTAGGCCTGTTACCGATACCTATAACAAACCCTTAGCTGCTTTTTTTCTTAGCTATAGTAATAACACTGAATTTAGTTTCACCCGCGCTGGACGCCCTAACCCTTCTGGCTTACGAAGAAGCTCTTTACAGCGTCTTGATTATTTTATGGATGATAATACGTTAAAGAAACGCATATGGTATGCACCTGACAACTCAGATATACAAAGCTTCAAAGAAGAGGAATTGCTGAAAAATATCACCGAGATAAAAGTTGAAGCATTTGCCGATAATGGCCGATGGTATACCACTTGGCCCCCTACAGATGCACCTTTAGATATATTACCTAAAGCCATAAAACTCACAATATCTGAAAAAGATACGGGTGATTTTGTACAACTCATTGAGCTGACCCGATGAAATCCTTTAAACAACAAGGCATCGCTTTAGTTACTGCTCTCTTAATTATCACCATCTCTACCGTCGTTGCTACACAGATTTTCTATAAGCAACAAATTAACTTAAGACGTACTTTTAATCAGCTGCAAGCCGACCAAGTATTTCAGTTGTTTCTCAGTGCCGAACAGTGGGCAAAAATTTTATTAATTGAAGACTTAGAGAAAAATACCAATGACACTTCATTGGATATTTGGGCGCAAGAGATGCCACCTATTGCAGCAGAAGGCGGACATTTTCAAGCAAAAATAACTGATCACCAAGCTTGCTTCAACCTAAATAACTTAGTGCTTGCCGGTGCGATACAAAACGACCAAATTGCCATTTTAAAAAACTTATTAAAGCAAAAGTCGCTCAATGAAAATCTTATCTGGAGTTTAGTCGACTGGTTGGATGCTGATGATGAACCTCAGGCACAAGGTGCTGAATGGGAAACCTATAGCCAATTTAGCCCACCTTACCGTGCGGCTAATCAAGCCTTAACAGAAATAGCAGAGCTTTATGCAGTAGCCAACTGGAATACTGAAACTATTACCGCTCTAGCTGCCGATATTTGTGTATTACCAAGCCCTCCAGCCTTTTCTGCAGTCGGTCGCTACTTTCCTGCACAAACCATCGCTAGCACTCTAAATATTAATACCATAAGCCCACAATTAATCCTCTCGCTATCGGAGAAAATGCAAAACGCTAAGCTAGAGCAAATTATACTATACCGGCAAGAACAAGGATTTAAGTCTGTACAAGAATTTTTTGATAAACTAGACGAAGAAAACCCACAAGAGCCTAAACTCAGCAGTACCTTAAATGAAGAAATACTAAGCGTTAATAGCTTTTACTTTATGCTCCGATACACAGGTTGGATTGGTAATTTAGAGCAACAATACCAAAGCCTGCTGTATCGAAATAGTAATAAAAAAATCGACACATTCTACCGCTCGCGCTTTTATTAAACTGCGCTTCACCAACCTTTTATTACCGTTGTTTACAACTAAACTTTATGGATGCATTATTTTTTATAGAACTCCCCAAACACGGAAATATTGATATAACAACAAAAGTTAGTTGGTATAAACAAGACAATGAGGAAATTAGCACAGGCTGTGATGAGCTAAGTAACTTAAAAGACCTCGCAGATAAAAGCCAATGTATCGCCGTTTTACCCGGTTCAAGTATTTACCGAACACAATCAAATCTAGCGATTAAAAACCGTAAACAATTAGAACAAGCCTTAATTTACGATTTAGAAGAACAACTCGCCGAAGATGTTGAAACGCTGCACTTTGCTTATCAAAAGAATGCACAAAAAACACTCGATATAGCGATCATCAAAAAAGATCTCTTAAAAAACTGGCTAGCCGTACTTGCAGAAGCTAATATTCAATTAACTTATGCACTTACCGATACTCAATTACTGGATCAGTTTTCTGAGCCTTGGTTAATATTGCATAATAATGACTATACTCTGCTCAAAACAGAACAAAACAGCTATGCCTTAGATACACAAAATTTAGCTGCGACACTGACTAGCTTTGGTAGTGACTTGCCCGAATCTATCAGTACTTACAGTACCAATACTTTGGTACTAGAAGACTGTCCTATTAATCTTACGACTCAAACAAATCCCTCCCCTCTATTCAGTCAGTTATGCCAGCATTATGCAACAACTGGCATGCTCAATTTATTACAGGGCGATTTTCAAGCGAAAACTCAACAAACTTGGCGTTTAATTCAATGGGGAGCTGCAGGACTTTTTATCCTACTCAGTGTTTTAACTTTAATTCAAGGTTATCAAAACCAGCAATTACAAGAACAGGAGGCTAAGCTTGAACAAGAGATAAAAGCTATTTATCAAACTAGCTTCCCCAAAGCTCGGCGCATTATTAATCCAGTCGCACAAATGCGCAATGGATTAAAACAACTGCAAAACAACCAAATACAACAAGGCGGCTTCACCGCATTACTTGCTGGCATCTCACGCGCCATAAAGGCGCAAAAAGAAATAAAATTAAGCAGCATTCAATATCATCAACAAATCATGCTAATCGAGTTTTCTACCCCCTCACTTGCTCAACTTGAAGTATTTAAAGATGCCATCACTCAGCAAGGCATAACAGCAGAAATATCCTCCGCAACTAAAGCAGATAACCGCGTCTTAGCGCAATTAAAAATAACGGGAGGATAATTATGAAAGTTTGGTTTTTACAAAAAACAGCTAATGAACAAAAAATATTAATGGTCAGTGCCGCATTGGCCTTATTGTTACTATTTTATACTTTTATATACCTACCAATAGCCCGTGAAAACACAACACTACAAGCTCGCATCAGTAGCTATCAAGGAGATGTAAAGTCTATGCAAGAGATGGCGCAGAAAGTCACATATCTCAGTGGTACAAAAATCCGCGCTAAACAAGACCCACTCAGTAATACTCGGGTTATGACGCTGATTGAGAAAAGCGCTAAACAACAGAAATTAAAAATCACGCAGATTAAGCCCTTAAGCAAAAACCGCCTATTGATTGTACTCGATGATGCTTTATTCAATGCCACTCTGCGCTGGCTAGACAGCTTACAAAAACAACACAATATCAATATTGAAAAATTTGTCGCCCAAACCAATAAATATCTAACGCACTTACAAATCACATTAAGTTATTGATTCTTATTTATTGTGACTACGAATTTAAGACGGGACACCTTGATGACTCTCATTTGTATGATTAATTTGCACTCAAAGAAGGTGATAAAATCATCATCCGAGTTCGGGGATGTATCTTGGTCTTTCTAGTTGAAGCCATTAGTAAAATAATGAGCTAGTGTGGGAGTTTAAAAGCTAAACCGAATAACTTGAGTGGAAACAGAGTCGGTAGTAAACCAGACTGCATTTACAAGCAGAAGTTAGGTTTAGTGTAAATCAAGCAGGCCATAAAATGACCTGCTCTACCGAACTCTTCATCATTTACATAATGGAGGTTCCATGAGTCATTTTATCGGTATTGATGTTGCAAAAGCAACTTTACAAATTTATATTCCTCAAGGCGAAATCGACCTTGAATTTGCTAATACAGCATCAGGCTTGCATAAGCTCTATAAAACCTTAAAGTTAAGCTATAAAAAGTCGCTTCAGGAGCTGGTTTTTGTATATGAATCTACGGGGTGTTATTCAAGACCTTTAGAGGAATTTTGTCAGAAAAAAGAGATTAATTGCTTTAAAGTTGGTGCCTATCAAAGCGCTTCATTCTCTAAAACAATTAAGAATAGAAATAAGACAGATAAAGTGGATGCACGTATGTTATCTGCCATACATATTTTAGCCTGTGAAGGAGATATAAAAGTCCCCTATAGAGATGAAGATGCGCATCAATTAAAATCGTATATTAAGTATTATCAATCACTTAATAAAGAAAAGACGCGCCAAAAGAATTATCTTGAAGCAGCAGAAATTAACCAGGAAGATGGCTATATTCTTAAGCAGGTTAAAAAAAGAATCACCCAAATTGATAAAGAGCAAGAAAACTTAATGACCTTGTCAATGAAGCTTATAGAGGCAAATGCAGAGTATTTTAATGCGTATAAAAACATTACCTCTATTAAAGGACTTGGTCAAAAAAGTGGTATCGTATTGCTTTATCTCTTTCTAAGATACCCAAATGCGTCAAGGCAACAAATCACGGCCTTAACAGGGCTTGATCCTGTACAAAGAGAGTCTGGGACATCACTGAAGCATAAGACGCGAATATCCAAGCAAGGAATCAGCCTGGTGCGAGGTCTTTTATATATGCCAATACTTTCAACTGTTCAGCATAACGATGAAATGAAACGCTTCTATGAGCGGCTAATTGAGTCAGGAAAAGTTAAGATGTCAGCTCAAATGGCGGTAATGCGGAAGGTCGTTTTATTAGCGCATTCTCTATATAAAAACAATGAGAGATATGATGAGACTAAGTACCTTAATTTTATCTAAATCAGCTAAAACCAAAGATAAAAAAGAGTATTCCCCTCTGAGTTTTGTGAGAGAGTTTTTTAGTAAGAAAAAAGGCAATATTATGAAAATAAGGCTTGATTTTAAACGTGGAAACTCCCACG
>JAUVAA010000047.1 GCA_030591965.1 bacterium | reverse complement strand
GAAAACGAAACAAGCCCAAATCTAACCAACGTTGAGCTCCCTTACCCACATCACCTACGAGTAAAACAGCGATCAATAAAGCCACGCCTAAACTATATAAGGGGATTGAATAACGCTGAAATTGACGAGGGTTAACATGCGCTAAAACTATCATCAATACCACAGCAATTCCCATTCGCGCTGCTTGACGGATAAGCAAGGCGGCCTCCTTATTGCCCGTACTATATAACATCATAAAGCTTAAAATGAGCAACAATAGTAAACCAACTAATAAAGGAATATCAATATGCAATTTCCGTAACAAACTGCCAATTAAAGAGTGCTCTTTAAATTGCTCAGCCCTTAACTCCACTTTCATTGTCTATTTCCCGTACCTAAATACTTTTTAATCACTTTAGCTGCAATTGGCGCTGCAATAGAACTACCGTGGCTCCCATGCTCGGCTATCACTGCTACTGCGATTTTAGGGTTATCAGCAGGCGCAAAAGCAATAAATAAAGCATGATCTCGCATATTGAATTCAATCTCCGCCTCATTATATTCTTCGTCTTGTTTTACCGTGAAAACCTGCGCAGTTCCTGTTTTACCTGCAATTTGATAATCAATGCCTTTTGCTATTCTTTTCGCTGTTCCTCTAGGCGAATGTACAACATGCACCATAGCATTAATAATCTCTTGGATATTTCCAGCTTTCAATTCAATGCGCTCCTGCGCTGGGCGTTCGATCTCAGTCTCCCGGTTTTGATATACAATTCGCTCTGCTAAATACGGTGTGACAATCTGCCCCTGCTTAGCCAACGTACCGGTCGCACGCGCCAATTGCAAAGGGGTTACCTGAGTAAACCCTTGCCCGATTCCTGTGATCAGAGTCTCCCCGGGGTACCATACTTGCTCACGGTGAATCCGCTTCCATTCTCTTGAGGGCAATAATCCGGATTTCTCACCTTTCAAATCAATGCCAGTCTCTTGCCCAAAACCAAAATCATGCAAAAAACCTGACATTTTATCTATTCCTAATGCCAGCGACAGATCGTAAAAGTACACATCACAAGACTGAGTAATAGCGTCATCTAAATCGACCTTGCCATGCCCCCATTTCTTCCAATCCCGGTATTTATGATCCTTATTCGGCAAACGATAATACCCTGGGCAAAATATAGTCTGATGTGTGTGGGTAATATTACTCTCTAAGCCTGCTAGGCCAATAAATGGCTTTAATGTTGATCCTGGCGGATATTGACCACGTAAGACACGATCAAATAGTGGTTTATTTGGGGATTTATTCAGCCGACCATAATCTTTATAACTAATACCCGTGACAAACAGATTAGGGTCAAAACTCGCCTTACTCACTTGAACTAAAACACCGCCCGTATCTAAATCAAGCGCCACTACAGCCCCATTATAGTCAGCTAAAGCATCGTAAGCTGTTCGCTGCAAATCCATATCTATGGTTAAATAAATATCCGCTCCTGGTATCGAATCAATTCGACCCAACTCATTAATCGGCTTACCTTGGGCATTAGTTTCTAATTCTGCATAACCAGCATGTCCGCGTAAAACATCCTCATAAGCAAGCTCGACTCCCGTTTTACCGATCGTATGCATAGCACGATATTCAGATTCAGGCAGTGTTTTTAACTCTCTTTCGTTAATACGCCCAACATAGCCAACAAGGTGTGCCGTTAATTCAGCATAAGGATAATGACGTAATAAGCGCGCATGAATATCAACACCCGGAAAGGTATGGCGTAAAACTGCAAACTTAGCTACTTCAGTTTTATTAAGCTGCAATAGCAAAGGAATGCTATCAAAGTGCTTATAGTGCTTTCTTTGTTTATTGAAGGCTGCAATTTTTTCCTGCGGAATACTCAAAGCCAACTGCAAACGCTGCAAAGTCTCCTCCATATCAGCCACTTGATCAGGAATAAGCTCTAAACTATAGGAAGCTAAATTTTCTGCTAAAATTCGCCCATGTTTATCATAAATAATCCCTCGAGTAGGCGGTATTGACGCCACCTTAATCCTATTATTGGTCGCCATATTATGATACAGCTTATGCCCTAGCACTTGTAAATAAACCAGACGACTGACTAAGCCTGCCACTAAGAGCAACATAAACGCAAATAGAATGACAGTTCGACTTAAGAATATCCGGTTCTCTAAAAACCGATCTTTAATTACCTGATAGCGACGCATATCTGCTTAATACCTACTATTGATGCAAGGACAGAGCGCACATATCAATATCCGCATACTTAGTAAGCATATTAACCCACTAAGCGTCTTAGACAATGCGTATATTACGCAGTGATAGACTGACAACAGGCCAAACTACAGCCCCCGTTAGAATTGGCAACCAGAAATTCATAGACACCGTTTGGTGACCAATATTTTCAGTCCAAAAAATCAGTACTCGGGCGAGTAATAAGAGAATAAAAACAACCAAGCTCTGTTGAATAATAGGATAGTGCCTTATACGCTTATGTTGTTTTACAGCAAGAAAAACACTGACTGAATAAGCTAACGCATACTGCCCCAATAATTGCCCCGTTAGCACATCGACCAATAAGCCAACCATCCATGCCTTACCAACACTAGCAGTCTCAGGAGCGGCAAGCGCCCAATAAACCAAAGTTAACAGTACCCAGTCAGGTGCCACCATCAAAAAAGGAGCGTTCCATGGAGTAATATTCAATGCCATGGCACCGATAATGGTTAGCCAATAAGCGATCAGTATTGGTAATTTAATCTTGCTCACTCTCTTGCCCACTAGGCGGATTATTTAAAGGAATAACCTGACTATTGCTCCAAACAATCAGTAACTCACGACTGGTATTCAGCTCAGCCGTTGGTGTCGCTTGTATAACCGCAAAAGGCTTATCAGGCTGTTCAACAAAGGACTCAACAACTGCAACAGGATACCCTTGTGGAAACACGCCGCCTAAACCAGACGTAATTAATAAGTCACCAGGCACTATATCTGCATTATTAGGTAAAAAAGGTAAATTTAGTTTATTTAACTGACCACTACCAATAGCAATAGTATGCAAGCCATTACGATTAACTTGCACAGGAATAGCATGATTAGGATCAGTAATTAAAATAATCTCGGAGCTCAGGGGTAAGGCCTTAACCACTTGTCCAACAATGCCATTTGCATCTAACACTGGCTGCCCCGCATGTACACCAAACCGGCTGCCTTTATTGACTACAACCACATGCTCATAGGGAGCAAGATTAACCGACAATAACTCAGCAACCAAAACTTGTTCACCTAATTTAAAGGAGCTATCTAACAAGGAGCGTAAGCGAATATTTTCTTTCTCTAAGGCCGAAAACTTCAATAACCTTGCACTATTAATCAATTGCTGTTGCTTTAATACTTTATTTTCACTTAATAGCTGTTCGTAACTCTCAACAGAATCGAACACGTTATTAAATAATCGTGTGGGCACATCAACGATATATTGAATCGGATAAACAAAAACTGAAAGAATATTGCGCAAAGACTTTAACTTATCACTATATTGCTCAGTAACCAGAAAAAAAACAGACAATAAGACCACAATCAAAAAACGCGTATTAATTGAGGGGCCAGTGGCAAATAAAAGTTTTATAGTGTTTACCCTAGCGAAACTGAAGCATTAAAAACAAAATAATGGCATTGAGCTATTCACAATAACCACCAAATACTAACTAACCGATGTTATGCCCTCATTGGCGCTTACTGAATGCGAACAATTTAATAATGAGTAAACAATACTAAGTACCTGTTCAGACACATTTAACATTCCTGTAGGATGGGTAGAGTGGAGCGCCTGCTCTTTAGGCGCGCAGGGAAACCCATCAATCTTACGAAAAGTGATGGGTTTCGCAAAAAAGACGCTCTACCCATCCTACACAAAACTTAATATATAAAATGTTAAAATAATTACTCTTAAGTACTTACTCCAAAGAAAAAGCAGACAAACCTTTTTCATCCAACATTTCCAACACCATGCCACCACCACGCGCAACACAAGTCAATGGATCATCAGCAATATAACAAGGCAAGCCAGTTTCTTCAGAAATAAGACGGTCTATATCTTTTAATAAAGCCCCACCACCCGTTAAAACAATACCTCGCGTAGCGACATCAGCACCAAGCTCAGGCGGAGTTTGCTCTAAAGCGACCTTAACTGCCCCCACGATACCGGACAAAGGCTCTTGTAAGGCTTCTAAGATTTCATTACTGTTTAAAGTAAAGCCGCGCGGCACACCTTCTGCTAAATTACGCCCTTTTACCTCAATCTCCATAATCTCACTACCCGGATAGGCTGTTCCTATTTCTTTTTTAATACGCTCAGCCGTTGCTTCACCAATTAAAGTGCCATAATTTCTACGTACATAGTTAATAATCGCCTCATCAAAGCGATCCCCCCCAATGCGCACGGAAGCCGAATAAACAATACCATTTAAAGAAATAATGGCAACTTCAGAAGTACCACCACCTATATCTAAAACCATAGACCCATGTGCTTCATCCACTGGCATACCAGCACCGATTGCTGCCGACATAGGCTCTTCAATCAGATACACTTCACGCGCGCCAGCCATTGCTGCTGACTCCCGAATAGCCCGACGCTCAACTTGAGTAGAGCCACAAGGCACACAAATCAAAATACGTGGGCTAGGCCGGAAAAATTTATTCTCATGCACTTTTTTGATAAATTCACGCAACATACGTTCAGTTACCGCAAAATCAGCAATCACACCATCCTTTAACGGACGGATAGCCGTTATATTTCCTGGAGTCCGACCTAACATTAGCTTAGCATCTGTACCCACTGCCGCAATCATTTTGGAGCCGCGAATCCTATCTTCTTTAATAGCAACTACAGAAGGTTCGTTTAAGACTATTCCTTGTCCTGGCATGTAGATAAGCGTATTAGCCGTCCCTAAGTCAATTGACAAATCATTTGAAAATAGACCACGAAGTTTATTAAACATTAATTCTTGTTCCTGAACGCGTATAAAATCCCACTACTTTATCAATCAATAAGGTATTTGGGCAAGATATAAAGTATCATATTCCGCTATTCGCCTTTATAGAGCCTTAAAAACACAATCTATACAAGGCGATTAAATCACCTAAGAACCCCACCGAGTAATGGAGTTAAAATGTCGTTAACAGTAGATGATGTTAATAAAATTGCGTATTTAGCGCGTCTGGGCATTGATGCTCAGGACACCGAATCTTATGCCAAAGATCTCTCGGGCATGTTAGATCTAGTTGCCCAAATGGGCGCAGTTAATACCGATGGTGTTACACCTATGGCTCATCCCCTTGATCAGATGCAACGGTTACGCCCTGACCAAGTCAGTGAAACAAATAACCGTGAAGCCTTCCAAGCCATTGCACCACAAGTTGAATCAGGCTTATATCTTGTGCCCAAAGTCATAGAATAAGGTAAAACCACATGCACACTAAAACCATTACCCAACTCGTTCAAGGCTTACGCGCAGGCGACTATTCCAGCCAAGAATTAACCGAAGCTTATCTTGCCCGCATTAAACAGCACCAAGACCTAAACAGCTTTATTACCGTTACAGAACATCAAGCTATTGCCGCATCCAAACAAGCCGACGCGATGCTAGCAGCCGGTGACGCGCCTTTCTTAACCGGTGTACCCATGGCGCATAAAGATATTTTTTGTACCCTAGGCGTAAAAACCAGTTGCGGCTCAAAAATGCTAGATAAATTTATCTCACCTTATAACGCAACTGTGGTGGAAAAATTCAATGCCGCTGGTGCTGTTTCGCTGGGCAAACTCAATATGGACGAGTTTGCTATGGGCTCATCTAATGAGACCAGCTTTTATGGCGCAGTCAAAAACCCTTGGGCAACCGATTGTGTGCCCGGCGGTTCATCTGGTGGCTCAGCGGCAGCCGTTGCTGCTCGTTTAATTCCAGGTGCAACTGGCACAGATACCGGCGGTTCAATTCGTCAGCCAGCAGCACTTTGCGGTATTACCGGTTTAAAACCCACTTATGGACGTATATCACGTTACGGTATGATTGCTTATGCCTCTAGCTTGGACCAAGGCGGCCCTATGGCACAAACGGCTGAAGATGCAGCTCTTATGCTACAAGCTATGGCCGGATTTGACCCTAAAGACTCCACTAGCGTAGATTGTGCAGTACCGGATTACAGCGCGGACTTAAATAATAGTTTAGCTGGCTTAAAAATTGGCCTGCCTAAAGAATTTTTTGATGAAGCCTTAAACAGCGAGATGGCGGCAACCATTGAAGCAGCGGTCAATGAATACAAAAAAATGGGTGCAGAAATTATCGAAGTTTCCATGCCTAATTTGAAACTCGCGATTCCTGCTTATTATGTAATTGCCCCTGCGGAATGCTCGGCCAATCTTTCACGTCTTGATGGTGTGCGCTATGGTCACCGCTGTGAGAACCCAGTAGACTTAAACGACTTATATATTCGTTCACGTGGTGAAGCATTCGGTACCGAAGTTAAGCGCCGTATTTTAGTCGGCACTTATGCTTTATCAGAAGGCTATTACGATGCCTACTATATTAAAGCGCAAAAAATTCGCCGCTTAATCAGTGATGATTTCAACAAAGCATTAGAGCAAGTCGATGTCATTATGGGGCCGGTATCTCCTACCCCAGCGTTTGGCATAGGCGAAAAAACTGACGACCCTATCGAAATGTATTTAGCAGATATTTACACCATTGCTATTAATTTAGCAGGCTTGCCTGCCATGTCGATTCCGGCCGGTTTTATCGATAACAAACCCGTCGGCTTACAAATTATTGGTAACTATTTTGACGAAGCAAAATTGCTTAATGTCGCCCACCAATATCAACAAGTCACTGACTGGCATCAACAAACACCGAAAGGTTTCGAGTAAGGAGATCACTATGCAATGGGAAACTGTTATTGGGTTAGAAATTCACACCCAACTCGCAACAAAATCAAAAATATTTTCCGGTGCAGCCACTGCTTATGGTGCAGAACCGAACACACAGGCCTGTGCAGTAGATTTAGGCTTACCGGGCGTATTGCCGGTACTGAATGAAGATGTAGTCCGTATGGCAGTTAAGTTTGGGCTCGCTATTGAAGCAGAAGTAGCTGATGTCTCAGTATTTGCCAGAAAAAATTATTTCTATCCAGATTCGCCTAAAGGTTATCAAATTAGCCAAATGGACCACCCTATCGTTGGGGTCGGACATATGGACATTGAAATTGGTGGCACAACTAAACGCATTGGCATCACTCGCGCCCATTTAGAAGAAGATGCCGGGAAATCATTACATGAGAACTTTCATGGCTTAACCGGTATTGATTTAAATCGTTCTGGCACACCTTTGTTAGAAATTGTGTCCGAGCCAGATATGCGTTCTGCCAAAGAAGCCATCGCCTATATGCGCAAAATTCACGAATTAGTGCAATATTTAGAGATTAGCGATGGTAATATGCAGGAAGGCTCTTTCCGTTGCGATGCCAACGTCTCTATACGCCCAAAAGGTCAAGAAGAATACGGCACGCGTACTGAATTAAAAAACATCAATTCTTTCAAATTTGTCGAAAAAGCAATCAACATTGAAGTCGAACGGCAAATCGAAATCATTGAAAATGGTGGTAAAATCACTCAAGAAACACGTTTATATGATGCAGATAAAAATGAAACCCGCTCTATGCGTAGTAAAGAAGAAGCTAACGATTACCGCTACTTCCCAGATCCAGATTTATTACCGGTATTGATCAGCGATGAACTACGCGCAGCCGTTAAAGCCGACTTACCTGAATTACCTCAAGCAAAAAGGCAACGCTTTATTGCTGAGTACCAATTAGACGCCGAAACAGCCGGCATTTTATCCAGTTCAAAACCACTTGCGCAT
Source organism: bacterium (assembly GCA_030591965.1). GTDB lineage: Bacteria > Pseudomonadota > Gammaproteobacteria > Methylococcales > Methylomonadaceae > Methyloprofundus. The sequence goes on along the minus strand of JAUVAA010000047.1, from coordinate 9,569 downwards.
TATTTTGAGGCCTTAGTTAAAACCTCTGGCTGTGATGCAAAAACCTGTAGTAACTGGGTAACCGGTGACTTACTGGGCGCACTTAATAAGCAAGGCTTAGGTATTACCCGCTCTCCTATCTCTTATGAGCATCTAGCGGGTTTATTGCAACGTATCGCGGATAGCACTATCTCAGGAAAGATTGCCAAACAAGTGTTTGAAGCCATGCTAAATAGCGAAGACAATGCTGATACAATTATTGAATCTCAAGGTCTAAAGCAAATTACTGATAGCGGCGCTATCGAAGCGATTATTGATAAAATCATCGCCGATAACCCAGGTCAAGTAGAACAATACTTAAGTGGTAAAGATAAAGTCTTCGGCTTCTTTGTCGGACAAACTATGAAAGCATCTCAAGGCAAGGCTAATCCAGGCGAAGTTAATAAGATTTTGCAGGATAAGTTGAAGCGCTAATTTTCAGCCGCGTTCTTTAAAGCGAAACAAGCTTTTAAGCGCCGAGGAAATGGAGAGGAGATAACCGACCCTCTCTGTCTCCTTCACGCTTAAATAAATTAAATAAATCTTTCCCTACTTAAATAGAAAACTGATAATTATTTCAATTTCCACCTTACTCAGCACTTGGAACTCTCTTGTCTAATTCATTTGTCTATCTAATTATTTTATCGGCATTCTTGTCTGCCTGCTCGTCAATCTCACCACCCAAACAGCAATGGGCATTAGAAGCTATTTCTCTGTATTCATCAGATTATGAAGACAGCACCGAAATTATCGCTATTCAAGTATCCTCTTTGCGTGCAGTGGTAAGCAACTCGAAAACCGGTGAAGTTGATATTTTAGATATTTCCAACCCCTACAAACTTAAACGCCTTGCCCGTTTTTCTCTACACCTAAATACCGGTGAAGAACTCACCTCTGTTGATTTTCATCCTACGCATGACATGTTTGCCGCTGTCATTGATGCCGGTCTAATTCGTGGGCGCGTGCAATTACACTCAGCCAGCACAGGCGCGTTAATAGATGCCGCAATAGTCGGCTACGGCCCTGATTCTATTGTCTTCGCCAAACAAGGCCATATTGCATTAATAGCCAATGAAGGCGAAGATTTCTGGTTTGATTCAGCAAATAAACAATTCTTTTCGGCCGAAGGTAGCATTTCAATTATCCATATTAATAAAACAGGACAACTAAGTGCGCATAATGAATTAGCTCTAGCCGATATTACCAATCATGAAGGCTTTGTTATCCTGACTAATGGACGCTATTTAAAGCGTGAAATCGACTGGAATGGTGATGGGGTTATCAGCCGCCAACAAGACTTCAATAACGATGGTTTGATTAATGACAAAAAGGTACTACTTGGTGCTTTTGAGGAACACCGGGTATTCGGCAATGAATTAAAAGGCGAAGCAGGTATTTTAATTCCAATAAAAAGTTATTCCCCCGCTTTACTAGAACCCGAATATATTGCTATTTCGCCCGATGCAACTCGCGCTTACGTCACGCTACAAGAAGAAAATGCGGTTGCGGTTGTCGATTTAATAACAGAAAAAATTATCCGTTATTTCAATTTAGGCACAACGGTACATTCTATGGATTCTCATGCAGATGGCTGGATACAGTTTAACCAAAACCAGACCAGCACCAGAGAACCCGATGGCATTGCGACCATTGCTAACGGACGCTATTTTGTCACTGCTGATGAAGGCGATGCCGATTTTGCAACTAAAGAACCAGAAGATAACATCTTCAGTGGTGGGCGCTCAGTCAGCGTGTTTGATGCTTATAGTGGCAACTTTGTTGGCGATACAGGCAATCAATTAGATGAAATAGCTTATCAGCACAGCGTTTACCCAGAGTTACGCAGCAATAAAAAAGGCGCTGAACCGGAAATGGTGGTCGGCTTTGAAATGGCAGGTAAAGATTATGTAGTGGTTGATTTAGAGCGAGCAGACGCAATCGTTTTAATCGACATGTCCGACCCCACTCAACCTAAAGCTACTGCCCTAGGAAAAATCCCCGGAGATGAAGAAAAATCACCTGAAGGCATCGCGCATTTTACAATCGATGATCAACATTATATTTTGACGGCTAATGAAATGAGCGGCACTGTCGCCTGTTTTAAAATAAGCCCTGTAACACCAGAAAGCCCCTATTAAATACCATTTACTTAAAATCTTTTCTGGAGCATACTGATCAAATATAGGGTAGCAAAAGTTATCTTTATTGATACAGTTAAAATACTCGCTACCAATGAAAATGAAGTGTTTACCAATACCCCAATCTTCAGACAAAACTAAACGCTTATGATCAACGATAATGGTAATATTTTTTTAAGTAACTCTATTGAAGAGACTAAAATAAATGTCAAAGACCTACAAATTGGCATGTACGTTTCAAGGCTTGACCGTCCTTGGTTGGAAACTACTTTTTTGTTTCAAGGTTTTGAATTAAAAACGACGGATGACTTAAAAGAAGTACAAAAACAATGCGATTATGTCTTTGTCGATGTTAGCAAACAAATCAAGAATGTACGCAATGCAGTCAAATCCACGCCTTACTCTAAAAGCTGGATAGAAACGCGCAAAGCACCACCGAAAAAAACGAATTTTAGTCAAGAATTTGTTTATGCTGAATCGGTTTACCATAAAACAGGCAGCTTAGTAAAAGGCTTTATGGAGCATGTTACTTTAGGCCGAACACTTAATGTAGAAATTGCCAAAAAAGCGGTTGCCGAGTGCGTACAAAGTATTATCAATTCACCTGATGCTTTAATGTGGTTAACCCAATTAAAAAATGTAGATGAATACACCTCTCAACACAGTATGAATGTTTGCATTTTTTCCATTGCCTTAGGTCGACAACTTGATTTATCAGAACCGGAACTTGAGGATTTAGGCTTATGTGGCATGATGCATGATATGGGCAAGATGAAAATCCCGCTACACATACTTAATAAACCTGGGGCTTTTGAACCTGAAGAACTTGCCATCATGCAATCTCACCCTGCTCTCGGCCAGCAATTACTCATATCCAGCCATGGTTTACCAGGGTGTGTCATTGATGCCGTCTATGGCCATCATGAGCGCTTAGATGGCAAAGGCTATCCCCGAGGCTTAACAGCGGAACGAGTTGCACCCTACACACGTATTGTCACGATTGCGGATACGTATGATGCGATCAGTAGTGATCGTGTTTACAAAAAAGGCAAAACTCACTTAGAGTCAATTAAAATCATGACACAATCGAGTGGTGATCATCTCGATTCTGGCTTAGTCATTAAATTTATTGAAAGCTTGGGCATTTATCCGCCCGGTAACTTAGTGGAATTGAGTGACGGTGAAGTAGCCGTTGTCATCGAAACCAACCCGGTGAAAAAGTTAAAACCTAAAATCACTATGCTATTGGATGAAAATAAAAAGCGCGTAAAGCCACGCTTAGTCGATTTATCTAAAGTGGATTTAGATGCTAGCGGCCAGCCTTATTCGATTAAGCGCATGGTTAGACCAGAAGACTACGATATTGATCTTAATCTGCTATATAAAATGGGTGTAGTAGCTAATAGCTTAGCCACAGCTTAAGGCAGCACTGTTTTAATTATGCGTCACTTCTTTCCTTAACGTGGTATGCCGACCCCAATCAAAAGTGAAATTCAGCGCCAATCCAAACATTATTATTATGCACATCATGTGATTCATAATTAAATTTTCGCGAACCGTGTTGCCATCCGGCCTTGAGCATTGTCTGCTCTGTCAACTCATATAAAAACTCAATCTCACCTTGATAAACATTTTCATTACCATCATAATGAATATCATGAACAAAAGGACTGGTAAAATCATTATGCTCATAATCAAAAATCAATAGCATTTTTAAGTCAGGTAATAGATGTATTTTCAATTCAGCTGATGCAAAGTGGTTAATATAGCCTATATCATCTTGATATTGCACGCTTTGTTCATGATCCGTGTACCCTCGTTCAAAATGATAACCCACCAATAACTCAATATCATGCGTAATCATCCACTCTAAATGCGATCCAACAGTAAAAAACTGTGTATCACGATAAGCAAAAGGCTGGTTATATTCTCTGATTCCATAACGTACTAAACCGCGCAAGATCACAGCACTCGATAGCTCATGCTCCAAATGCATAGACCAAATATGACTATCGAGTTGCTCATCCGCTTCATGCTCTAATTCAGCCTCTACATCTCCCTCTTGAGATAAGGACTTTTTACCAATATATAACTGTGGCACGAAGTCATAAAGTAATTTTATTTTATTTTTCTCTGTTAGCTCCTGCTCAACAATTAACTGTAAAAAGCCATGTGTATATTCACCGTTATTTTGAAAAATATAAGCGCCTGCATTAAGCCCTAGCTCAAAATCTCCAAGCTTATTTTCTGTTGCCCAATTGACATAAGCACTAGGTTCATAAACAGCATCCGCTCCTTGTTGAGGCTCGTCTACAATCGGTTGCGTAGGATCTTCATCTAATGAAAGTCGGCGCGTTACTGAAAACAGCCCAACATCATCAGTGTAATAAGTACTGAAAGCCCCTCCAGCAGACCACCCTGCCTGTACAGCACAGGGCAGAACAAGACAGGTAGCTGATAATAATACTCGACATAAAGTGTCAAGGTAATAATCCTGCATATTATTTATTCTTTTGATTGTTCAAGTTTATGGCCAGACACCTACACAGAAACTATAAAAATAGTGTTAAGCTTTATTGAGAGACGACAATAATTGGTTCATTTTTTGGCTATAAGAATTTTGTTCTCTTTCTGAGTACTAATTGCTTGCTATTATCTACTGCACATACGGCCTACTGGTTAAAGCCTTAAGAAATGCCACTAAATCTTGCTTTTCTTGATCAGTAAGATGCAAAGGAAAAATTGCTGAATCTAAGAACTGATTTTTCTCTCCGCCTTGATCATAATATTCAACCACTTCCTCCAATGTTTGCAAACTACCATCATGCAAATAAGGTGCTGTTAAAGCGATATTTCGCAAAGTCGGCGTTTTAAATTTACCTATATCAGCAATCACACGCGTAATATTAAAACGTCCTAATTCAGCTCGTTGAGCCTCGGTAAAATCAAAATCGTCAGGGCTATCACCTGCACGTACAGCAGATACAAACTCAGCTATTTCAGAATTGATGCGCTCAAAACCAACACCTAAATTATAAAATCGGTTATCCATCAGCAAGGCATTAACGCCGCCAATTTCATGGCAATTAGAACAATTACCTTTACGTCTAAATAAGCGCATACCGCGCGCTTCGCTTTGTGTTAGTGCCGATCTATCTCGACCAAATAAGTAACGATCAAAGGCTGAATTTCCAGCAATTAAAGTACGCTCAAAACTCGCTATCGCTTGGGCAATCAGTTCGGCTGTTATCTTATCTTCGTCTATGTTAAAAACTTGTGCGAATTGAATTTTATAACTTGAATCAGTATTAACAATATTAACGATATCTTGCGTATTTTTTAAACCATGCTCAACAGGACTTAAAAAAGGCCCGAGCGCTTGCTCTTCCAGGCTAGCAGCCCTGCCATCGACAAATAAACGTTGATAAAAAGCAGAATTAACTACCGTTGGCGCATTTCTAAACCCTGCTTGTTGTTTAATACCTAGCGCAACTCGTTGGCCATCAGTAAATGCTTTATCTTTATGATGACAACTTGCACAGCTAATGCTTCCATCTTGGCTTAAGCGCTTATCGTTAAATAACTGCTCGCCTAACGCTATTTTTTCTACTGTTTGTGGGTTGTTGCTGGGTATAGATAACACAGGTAATCCAAGCAAATCATTAGCCCAAAGTCCTGTTGCATAAATAAATAATAAGACACCTAGATTAAATGATTTCATCAGCGGAACCTCAATATGACATACGCATGTTACGCGTAAAAAGAAAGCCCTTAAAAAAGGGCTTTTGAAATAAGACAAAAACGGCTTTAACCAATAATCTCCAGTATTAGCAAAGCCGTCTTTATCTATTCAAGAGTGTGACATGAAAAAACTAACTATCGCTTACTCTACTTCAGGCATGCCTTGTACATTTAAAATATACGGCTGGCCTAAAGGAAACTCATCATTCATGCTTTTAAAGTAAATAACTTTACCGTAAGTTTCGTTAACAGCAGGTAATATTTTTGCAGCTTCTGCAGCAGTCAAATCTGGGAAAGTTGCGTGCGCTCTTGGCACTTCAACTAAATGATAATGCCAGTTATGTTTTTCTTCTTCAGGCAATGTATTATATTGCGCTGTAGTAATAATATATTCAAAACCTATCGGCTTATCCTGATCTTTCATACCCGAATGGAACATTAAACAGATCATAGTGCTATCGTCATAAGCTTTACAATGGTGGTGGACAATCATTTGTAGTTTTGGATCATGAACATCGTTGGTATCAGGCATCATATGTCTAATAGCTTGAATATGTAGATCGTTAAAACCTAAATGGTTTGGATATTCTTTTTGACGCGGATTTAGCGTTTCGTTATAAAGCGCTTCTTTTTCTATTACCACAGGCTCTTTTTCAAAAGTTGAACAGCCCGTTGTTAGTGCTACTAAAACACTTGCTATCAATAATTTTGCTTTCATATTTATCTTCCCCAACATTACAAATAATAGTTTTTATAATCTAAATAGCACCTTCCCGGACTAGATAGTTTTGCCTCAATACGTATTAGAGTTTAATTATATTGTAATATAAAATTATGGCAAGTATTTTCTAACTTTTTCTGAAATATTTTCTTAGTTTTTTACTAGGTATTTACCTATAAAAAAAATTATTCCAATCAATTCAATTAAATACATAACAATAAGTTGCATATTGGTTATCCTACCCCCATCTTATTTTTTAATATTCAACCGGCAATCATGACGAATGAACCTATATTTTTAATTTTTCACACTAACCAAGAGGGTGCTATAAACATGAAAAAACAACTTTTATTAGGTTTAACTCTAACCATGGCTATCATAACTAGTCCTGCCTCAGCTTTTAGCTACTCTCCTGATGGCAGCTATAACTTATCGCCAGACAAACCTATCCCTACGCTCGCACCGATGCTCAAAAAGGTTATGCCTAGCGTAGTGAATATTTCCACACAGGGCTCTGTTAGCATACAACAGCCCCCCTTAATGAATGACCCATTTTTCCGTCGTTTTGCTCCTCAGCAACCTAGAGAGCGCCAAACACAAGGCATAGGGTCAGGCGTTATTATTGATGCAAAAAAAGGTTATATCATGACCAATAATCATGTTATTGCTAATGCACACACTATTTTTGTGACCTTAAAAAACAAGCGAAAATTAAAAGCCAAACTCATTGGTACTGACCCAGAAACAGATATTGCTGTATTACAAGTTGATAGCAAAAACTTAACTGCCATGACATTAGGGAATTCTGACAACTTACAAGTCGGAGATTTCGTTGTCGCTATAGGTAACCCTTTCGGGCTTAGTCAAACGGTTACTTCTGGTATGGTCAGCGCACTGGGACGCACTAACTTAGGAATTGAAGACTACGAAAACTTCATTCAAACCGACGCTTCAATTAATCCGGGTAACTCAGGCGGGGCTTTAATTGATTTACGTGGTCACTTAATTGGCATCAACTCTGCCATACTTGCCCCCTCAGGTGGTAATGTCGGTATTGGCTTTGCTATTCCTATTAATATGGCAAAGAAGGTTATGGATCAGCTATTGAAACACGGCGAAATTAAACGCGGTCTTTTAGGTGTTCAAATTCAAGACCTAACATCTGATCTTGCTAAGGCGATGGGGGTATCAAATACTCATGGAGCGCTTGTCTCAAAAGTCACACCCGATAGCGCCGCCGATAAAGCCGGTATAAAAGCAGGAGATGTCATTACCGCTATTAATGGCAAAAAAATCACTGGTTCTAACGCATTACGTACCAACATTGGCCTCAAGCGTGTCGGTGAAAAAGTAGACATAGACTTAGTGCGTAATAAACAAGCTATGATGGTCACAACTCACATTGGCAGTACGGCATCTAGACGATTAGCCACCTCCACTACTAATATGCCGCTATTAAAAGGGGCAACTTTAAAAGAACTATCCATTTCTCAACCTTACCAAGGTGCAACCGAAGGCTTATTGATTGCCGGCCTTCAAGCAAATAGCCCTGCCGCACAAGTTGGCTTAATGGAAGGCGATATTATTTTAGCGGTTAATAAAATGAAGATAAAAACACTAAAAGACTTAAACAAGGCAGCAAGCTTATCACGCAAACAATTATTGATTCATTTGCAACGTGGTCAGAGCTTCTTGTATTTTGTCATTAAATAAGGGGCTACGTTTTACACTGGGCATATTAACAACTGTAGGGAGTGGCTTTATAGCCCGCCAGTGCATTCACCCTACAGGCGGGCTAAAGCCACGCCCTACCCATATAAAATATCCCACCTTTAAATTCATAAGCTAAATAAGCAAAACTTCCACACACAAAATTAGCTGCGCTTATCTCGCATCATTGAAATGAGCGCAGCCAATATTTTTTAAGGCATTATTCCTATGTTACAAATACAACAAATCCCTGTCCTGAACGATAATTATATTTACCTGCTTCATGATGCTGAATCAGGAGAAACCGCAGTAGTCGATCCAGCTCTAGCTCAACCAGTTCTCGATACACTCAAACAAAATGATTGGAATTTAACTTATATATTAAATACACATCACCACGCAGATCATGTCGGCGGAAATTTAACGTTAAAACAACAAACTAATTGCCAAATAATCGGCTCAGAAAATGATCAACACCGTATTCCTGGAATAGATAAAAAAGCAAACGAAGGTGATACGCTACAGCTTGGCACTTATACAATTCAGGTTATTAGCTGCACTGGTCATACAACAGGCCATATTGCTTTTTATATTCCAGCCGCTAATGCCCTATTCTGTGGTGATACTTTATTTGCTATGGGTTGTGGACGTTTATTTGAAGGCACTGCCGAGCAAATGCAACAATCATTAAATAAATTTTCGGCTTTACCTTTAGACACTAAAATCTATTGCGCCCATGAATATACAGCAGCTAATGCGAAGTTCGCCTTATCCGTCGAACCGGAAAACAAGGATTTATTAGCAACGATTGAACGCGTCAAACATCTCAGAGCCAATAAACAAGCAACTGTACCCACCACATTAGCTCAAGAGCTAGCGACTAATCCTTTTTTAAGGACAAATAACCCAGAGATACAAAAGACATTAGCAATGCAAGGTGCATCAGAGCTAGCGATCTTTACCGAACTGCGCGAGCGAAAAAACCGATTCTAATGCTTGCCAAGCTCAAGTTTAACCCCACGTATCTCATAGACCACATAAACCTGAATTGCCTTCATTTTTGGATCGTCTGCAGCCAAGGGGACACCTTCCAGAGCATAAGTATCTACACAACTTTCTGGCATTAAAATACAATGAGTTGCAAGCTAGGATAGCTCTAGGCTGTCGAAATGCCCGCTATATTGAAGCTATACTTTTCCCGTTTTTTGGATTTCAATTTCACTAAAAAAAGCTTGGCGCTT
>JAUVAA010000172.1 GCA_030591965.1 bacterium | reverse complement strand
TAAAGTATTTTAATTTAGTACACTGAAAATAATGGGATAACACAAGCAGCCTTCTAAGAGGGCTGCTATCTTCCCCCTTCAAGGGGGTAAATCAAAACCACCTTCTTAGAAGGTGGATATTTTTTTATTAAGCCCCCAGTTATTTGAGTATAAGTGCTATAAGCCTAATAATATAAGCGCTTAGCGGGCTTTATAAAACTGTGTAATAGGCATAACTTTTCTTGGGGATAAATAATTTATAGCGCGACTTAAGCACAAGCAAGATGACAAGGGTATGACTTTACCCACATTTTCTGTGGATAACATTGTGTATATTTTTTGCGTAACTCTGTACACCCCAGAAAGACTAAGCTTTACACTTAGATCGTACAAATTTCATACAATACGATTGAGCACCATAAAACCGGTATTTTCAATGCTTGCTTATGTTTCGTCTTCAGTCATATCGACCTGCAAAGCTAAACTTTGCTCTAAAATTTCTTGACGCATTTTTTTACGTAATTTGGCTGATTCAAATAAGCGCTTTTCATTTGCGCTAACAACAATCAGTGGCGTTACTTTCTTGGGCTTCCCGGCCTCATCCACAGCAACCATCGTGAAAAAACAAGTCACAGCAGTACGTTGTTGATGTGTTGTTAAATTCTCCGCAACAACTCTAATACCAATTTCCATAGAACTGTTACCCACATAATTAACTTGAGCATAAAAAGTAACTAATTCACCCACCTTAATATGCTCTCTGAAAAACACCTGATCCAAAGAAGCCGTCACCACATAGCTTTTGCTGTATTTCGCAGCACAAGCATAAGCTACTTGATCTAATAGCTTTAAAATTGCACCACCTTGCACGACGCCAGAAAAATTGGCCATATCAGGGGTCATCAATAAACACATTTGCAGACGCTTTTCTTGTTGAGTCATCTATTATTTACTCTAATATTTTTGAATTTTTCACAAACACCTAAAATCACAGCATAACAAAATAATTATTAAAATTTTACAATTAAGTCTAAACTTAACTTATTGAAGATCATACAAAAGTCGATGGAAAATATTTTAACTTGCGGGCAATGCATTTTTGACTCACTGATGTTATTGATTATTGCTAACGGCATGCCGATATTATCACGTGATATTTTTGGCGCGCACGGTTCATGGCCTGTCGATTTCGGTTGCACATTTTTCGATAAAAAACCTTTGTTTGGTTATAGCAAAACATGGCGTGGCATAATAATGTCAGTATTGGCAACTTCACTTATTGCGCCATTTTTTGCTTTAAACTACATCAACGGAGCACTGCTTGGTCTTTTAGTCATGTTCGGTGATTTAATCGCTAGCTTTACTAAGCGCCGCCTAGGCTATATTGAAAGCAGCCGGTTTAGAGTCTTAGATACACTACCAGAATCACTATTACCACTTATTCTGCTACGAGAAACCTTAGCACTAGGTTTTATTGAGATAATAGCCACGGTGGTTTTATTTTTTGCCTTTGAAATTTTGCTCTCACCGCTTTTATTTCGCTTACATATCCGCAAAAGACCTTATTAACCTTGCCAGTAGAGTAGATCGTTTATGCCAGAAAATAAATTACACATTCTTAGCTATAACATTCACAAAGGCTTCAGTGCGAGTAACCGTCATTTTATACTGCCCCAAATTAAAGATGCTTTGCTTGAAACCAATGCCGATATTTTGTTTCTGCAAGAAATGCAGGGGCAGCACACAGAACATGAAAAAAACCACCCCACTTGGCCTACATCCTCCCCTACTGAATTTTTAGCGCAAGACATCTGGCCGCATTTTGCCTACGGTAAAAATGCAGTCTACCGCATAGGTGATCATGGCAATGCCATACTCAGTAAATACCCAATAAACAGCTGGGAAAACATCAATGTTTCACCCTTTGTCTGGGCTAGTCGCAGTTTGTTGCATGCGCAAATTAAACTACCTTGGTTAGCGCAAAACCTACATATCATCTGCATACATTTAGGCTTAATTGGTACTGAGCGTAGACGTCAATTTGCAACTTTGTGTCAACGCATTGATGAGCACATACCGCATGACGCGCCATTGATTATTGCTGGTGACTTTAATGACTGGACCGGCCAAGCTGAAAAACGCTTCTCTGAACATTTAGAACTAAAAGAAGCCTACAGAACCCTGCATAATCGTTATGCTAAAACCTTCCCTTCGTGGTTACCAGTATTACAAATGGATCGTATTTATTACCGAGGGCTACAGCCTACTTTTTGTGAACGACTAACGCAGACACCCTGGAATCGTTTATCCGACCATGCGCCACTGTTAGCGACTTTTGAGCAATAACACGCCGCCTTCCCGTCAATGCTGTTGACTTAAGAATAAGCTCCTTCTCCTGCGGGAGAAGGTTGGAATGAGGGGATTATAAATGCATGATTTTATTCTCCTCACCCAACCCTCTCCAACCAGAGAGGGCTTAACCCTTCCCGTGTTCCACCAGCTGTATACGGGCGCTTCATTACATTTTTAGAGCAAACGGAGTGAATACCTATGCCCTTCCAAAAACTATTAACCCTAGCCAATTTACTCACTTGCTTTCGCTTTTTCAGTGCGCCATTTTTGTTATGGCTAGCCTTTCAAGGCGCTGAAAACGCTTTTTTAATACTACTAGCCATTACTTTTTTAAGTGATGTCTTGGATGGCATGGTTGCACGTTGGTTAAACCAAGCAAGCGACTTAGGCGCTTTGCTGGATAGCTGGGCAGACTTACTTATTTATACAACTATTGCCATCAGTATTTGGCAAATGCGGCCTGATTTAGTGCAACAAGAGTTCTTTTCTGTTGTGATTACCATCATTAGCTACTTACTGCCGGTACTAATTGGCATTATAAAATTCCGCGCCTTTACCAGTTATCACACTTGGTTGGTTAAAATAGCCGCTGCGATTATGGGCACATCATTTTTTATATTATTGTTATTTAATATTGCTCTGCCATTCAGGATTGCCGCGTTTATTTGCCTTGCTGCAGCCATTGAAGAAATACTGATTACTTTTTACTTAACAGCACCACTATCCAATGTGCGCTCGCTTTGGCATGTAAAAAAGCAACTACCATTTTGAAACGGGACATACGATAAGATTCACACGCTTTAGCTATTAAACTCCCGCATAATATTTCCTAATTACATATAATTTTCAGCCTATAACCAAAATTTATTGTAGCCCGTTATGGAGCTTGCGGAATACGGGGCAACTATTCCCCCGTATTCAGTAACAATACCCGAACTACAATGGTCAATCGTTTGGTTTACAAACATTGCTCAAGATAGCTGAAGCTTGTTGGTAATAAGGAGGGGGTAACCCACCTAAACCCACAATGCTGTTGACTTAAGCCCTCTCTTGTTGGAGAGGGCTGGGTTAGGGGAATAAAATCATGCAGTTATAATTGCCCCAACCCAACCTTGTATATTAATTTAATATCTAACTACCATGCCCTCTCCAGAAAATCATTTCACCTCATTTAAAGCCGCTATTGATGCTTATATTTCACCTGAACGCTTTACTTTTCCTTTCTATTACCAGCCGCATCCTTTGTGCCTATTAGCCGCAAACGAGTTACAACAATATCTAAAAACACAACAAGAATGGCAACATAATTTCGGCATTACTGGCGACAAAAAAAATGCAATTGGCAAGATGTTTGGGGTTTTATTAGTACAAAATAAGCACAATGAAATAGGCTATCTAGCCGCTTTTTCAGGAAAATTAGCGAGTAAAAATCACCTGCCAAAATTTGTTCCTCCTGTATTTGATATGCTCGCTAAAGACAGCTTCTTTCTCGCGCAACAAATAGAGATTAACCTAATAAATGAACAAATTGAAATACTAGAAAACAATCCTCAATTAGCCGTACTTACAACAACTTTACAAACTGAAATAGACACCTCACAACGACAGCTAGCAGCGCACCGAGAAAAAATTATTGCCGGACGAAAAACCAGAAAAGCTCAAAGAGCCGCTGCTGAAATAGAGCTAAATACCGATGACTTGCTAAAAATTAAAGAGCAATTAGGGCAAGAAAGCATTAAAGAAAAACTTCAATTAAGAGATTTAAATCTTTATTGGGGTGAACGTACTCAAAAAGCAGAAGATAAGCTTAAGCAACTCACAAATGAAATCACTGCATTAAAAAATCAGCGCAAAGAACTCTCCGCCGCTTTACAGAAGAAACTCTTTGATCAATACCAATTTTTAAATGTACAAGGCAAGTTCAAAAGTTTGTGTGATATTTTTCAAGAAACAGCACAGGTCACTCCTCCAGCAGGCGCAGGAGAATGTGCCACACCCAAATTATTACACTATGCTTTTAAGCATAGTTTAAAACCCTTGGCGATGGCGGAATTCTGGTGGGGTGCTTCACCTAAGTCAGAAATTAGAAAACATCAAAATTTCTATCCCGCTTGCCAAGGTAAATGCCAGCCTATTTTAGAGCACATGCTTGAAGGCACGAGCTTAGACGACAACCCCTTGCTAATCAATCCTGCACTAGGCAAAACCATCGACATTATTTATCAAGATGAAGTTATGCTAGTCATCAACAAGCCAGCTGAATTTTTATCCGTACCTGGAAAGTCCATAGAGGATTCAGTTTATTTGCGCATAAAACAAAGCTTTCTCAAAGCAACAGGCCCCTTAATCGTACATAGACTAGATATGTCCACTTCGGGATTAATGGTTATTGCCTTATCCAAAGAAGCGCATAAAGACCTGCAAAAACAATTTATTAAACGCACGGTAAAAAAGCGCTACGTGGCTTTATTAGAAGGCCTGATAAAAGAAGATAAAGGCATTATAGACTTACCACTACGTGTTGATTTAGATGACCGACCTCGACAATTAGTCTGCTATGAACACGGCCGGCAAGCTCAAACCGAATGGCAAGTGATTGAACGAAAAAACCATCAAACTAAAATTTATTTCTACCCAGTCACCGGACGCACACACCAATTACGCGTCCATTCCGCTCATATAAAAGGCTTAAATACGCCGATTATCGGTGATGACCTGTATGGCAACAAAGGCACACGTTTGCACCTGCACGCTGAGACTTTAGAGTTTACGCACCCTATTACAAAAGAACTAATGCACTTTCAAATTAATGCGAAGTTTTAACTATCCTCACAATCGAGCCCCATATGGAGTCCTCTGGACTAAAAAAGAGTAAGTAATTAGCTTGCTACATAATTCCAAATATGCGAATTCTTCCGCACTTAATAACAATAAATAATAGGCCCCATCACATAATAAATTAATGATAATAACTAACATATCAGTCTAACCAATAATAATGGAGACTTAAAATGACCGACTTAACGCGAAGCCGTATTATTTTTATAGATCAATTGCATGAAGCCTTTTTGTCCAACAAAGGTCACGGAGCTTTTGCATACATGAATATCATTGATGCTCTTTTAATATTTGAGGATTATTTAGATTCTGGTGAGCCTATTGAATCATTTTGCCGTCGGTTAGCGCGTGCGGCTTAAGTAAAAAAGGCACGTAATCAGCCGACTGCATAATTCTAAATACTCCACATTTAATAACTATAGATAATAGGGTTCATCACAATAATTAATAGTAACCCCTAACATCTCAGAGAAACCAATAAAAACAGGACATAATAATATGGTTGCATTTTTAGAAATTTTCTTGTTTTGCGTTATCGCCTATTACATAATTAAAATAATAGGATCAATTAATGCTAAGCACGAAGCAACTCAAGCTGAAAAACACAGACAGGATAACGCCAACAATGTGTAAGTAATTGGAACTATTAGACACTCCAGTGTTTAAAATGCGCGATAACTCGTAGAAAAACCCTGCTTCAACTAAAGAATCAAGATTTACAGCACCCAATACTTCAGGAAATCTGAGTAAATAGGCGCGCCACCGCGCACCTTCTGATAAATTTTTGGACTCCTGTCACAAAAAATCGATTCGCCACGCGGCGAATCAATAATGCCCCAGTACGCCCTTGCGCCCACCACGACTACGCCCAAAACCCAGCATAGTCACGTTTCCCACAAATGGCTTTACGGCTCCTCGGTAAAAATTTTAGCCTCCCTCGCGCACTGCTAGCGCACGTCGGATTGACAAATCCCCCTTCGCCTACCGAAGAAACTCTTTGATCAATACCAATTTTTAAATGTACAAGGCAAGTTCAAAAGCTTGTGTGATATTTTTCAAGAAACAGCACAGGTCACTCCTTACAAGAGCATGCCAACGTGTCATTTTCAAAAGTGTTGAGCTAGTCAATAATTTAATGGCGAAAACCAAAACTTCTACAGGCCTAAAAGTGCTCACCAACATCCTCAATAAAACGTTTGAAACGGGTCGTAAAGTATCTGATGGTTTCAAGGAAAATATGAGGATTCAGTTTGATGAATTTCTACCCCAATGGAACTATACT
>JAUVAA010000205.1 GCA_030591965.1 bacterium | reverse complement strand
GCGCAGATATTTTTACTTGGGATAGAGAAGCTTTAGGCCCACATATTGGCTATTTACCACAGGATATTGAGCTATTCGAAGGCAGTATCAGTGACAATATTGCACGCTTTAACGAAGTAGATGCCGACAAAGTAGTCGCTGCTGCTCAGATGGCAGATGTGCATGAAATGATTCTTAAGTTATCCGATGGTTATGACACGATTATCGGTGCAGTCGGTGGTGAGCTTTCAGGAGGACAAAGACAACGTATTGGATTGGCGAGAGCACTGTATGACAATCCTAAAATTGTTGTTTTGGATGAACCTAACTCCAACTTGGATGAAGATGGTGAAAAAGCATTAGGTAAGGCTTTATTACGTTTAAAGGAGCTAAAATCAACGGTTATCATTATTACTCATCGCGGTAATATTTTAGCAAACGTTGATAATTTATTAATTCTTAATGAAGGCACTATCACCGCTTATGGTGATAAAGATAAAGTCTTGGCTGAAATACAAAAAAATGCGCAGTCGGCTGCAGCGCAAACTAAAAAAATGCCTCCTCGCGTTAATGCGCCTGTTACTGTTCCGGTTGTCTAAACACTTTATATGAATACTAATAATTTCAATTTGATGAATTTTTTTAAACAACTGTGGCACAAGGAAACCTCAGAAGAGGAAGCTGAACAAGCTCTTGAGATTGGTGAATTAAAAACAGATTACGCTCCTATTAGAAATATTGGTTTAGTCATTGTCTTTTCGACAGTCGGTTTTTTTGGGGTTTGGTCGGTCACTGCGCCTATTGATAGTTCGGCATTGGCACCAGGTGTTATTGCAGTGAAATCACATAAGAAATCAATACAGCATTTGGATGGCGGTATTGTTAAAACATTATTGGTGAAAGCAGGAGATTTAGTGAATGCTGGTGATGTATTGATTAAGCTGGATGATACCCAAATCAATGCACAATTAGAGATCAGCAAGGGGCTTTATATTTCTTTATTGGCTCAGCAATCGCGCTTAGTGGCAGAAAGAGATTTATCCAAGAAAATAACTTATCCAGAAGCACTGCATACTGATAGTGTTCGTGCGGCAAAAGCCAAACAGATTCAACAACAAATATTTTTAACTAGAAAAGGTAGCTATCAAGGTGAAACCTCGGTGTTAAAACAGCGTATTGAGCAATTGCACTTCAAAATAGAAGGGCTGGAGCAGCAGCAATTAAGTAGTCAAGCGCTGGTTGCCTCGTATCAAGAAGAAATCGATGACTTAAAAGAACTGCTTAGTGATGGATTTGCCGATAGAAGTCGTTTACGAGATATACAACGTAGCCATACCTTGAAAATAGGGGAAATTGCTGAGTTAACAGCAGATATAGCCAGTACCAATATTAAAATTGGCGAAACTAAATTGCAAATCTTACAAATAGCAAAAGAATTCCAAGAAGGCATTGCCGCACAATTAGGTGAAACCAATGCTAAGTTAATTGATGCTGAAGAACGGGTAACGGCTTTAAGCGATAAAGTAGTCCGTACTGAAATTCGTGCTCCTGTTGGCGGGCGTGTTATGGGGATGATGATTCATACTGAAGGCGGTGTTATTTTGCCTGGTCGGCCTATTTTAGATATTGTGCCGCAAAATGAAGAATTGATTGTGGATGCTCGTGTTTCGCCTATGGATATTGATCGGGTACATGTAGGCTTAGTAGCACAAGTTAGGTTAAGTGCCTTTAAACAAGCTTTAACACCTGTTGTTGAAGGTAAATTGATTACGCTCTCAGCAGATCGGTTAATGGATGAACAAACCGGGATGCCGTATTTTAGTGCGCAAATAGAATTAACGCCTGAAAGTTTAGTGGAGTTGAAGGACTTTGAATTATTACCAGGTATGCCTGCTGAGGTGCTGATCAATACAGGTGAGCGGACTGTGTTTGAGTATCTTACCCAACCTGTATCTAATGCATTTGCACGTGGTTTTATAGAAGATTAATGATGATTAAAATACTAAAAGCAGGGAGCTGTGCGTTAATACTTTTATCGTCAAATGCATTTTCCGAAGATTTATTAGAGGTTTATCAAAAAGCGGTATTAGCTGACCCGACCTTACAATTAGCAAAATTGAAGATACAAGTCGGTGATGCGCAACAAGGCCAAGCCGGTGGAGCTTTACTTCCGCAAATTAATGCCTCTGGAGGGATTTCCAAGAATTTTCGTCAATTTGAAAGTAAAGATATTCCCAACAGGGATTATGACGGTATGAATTACAATATTAGTGTCACCCAGTCACTCATGGATGTGCAAAAATATTGGAACTGGCAGAAGCATCAGAAAATCACCGAACAATATCAAGCAGAAGGCTTAAGTGCAGAGCAGACTTTATTATTTGATGTAGTCGATCGTTATTTTAGCGTTCTGGAAGAAGCTGATAATTTATTGTTAGTGGAAAAGGAAAAAATAGCGACTGAAAAAAAGGTGGAGCAGCTGCACAAGCAATATGCCAAACGCGTGATAAAAATAACCGATGTATTGGATATGGAAGCCGAACTTGATGGTATTAAAGCGCATGAAATTGAAGTACAAACTAATTACAGTCTTGCTCGTGAACGTCTCTTTGAGTTAACAGGGCAAACATTAGATGACTTACAGCCTTTAAGTACCAGCATTGATTATCAGCCTTTAACAGGGGATATTAATACTTGGATAGAGCAAGCCAAAGCACTTAACCCGGACCTTAAAGCTAAGAAGAAAGCGATTGCGGTAGCTGGTGATTTTGTTGCAGAACAAAAATCTCGCCATTTACCCACAATTGATTTTCGCTTTAATCATTATATGACCGATACCGGTTTCCAGGGAACCCAACAACCTAAGAGTGATACCCAGGTGGTTGGCTTGAATGTCACCTTACCGATCTTTAGCGGTGGCACCACTTACTACCAGGGAAAAGAAGCTGGCTACCAAATGGAAATGGCAAAGCAAGAGCATATTGGGGTGCTTCGAGAGACTATTAAAGAAACTCGCGATGCATTTTTAACCACTAATGCCAGTTATAGAAAAATTAAATCTTCGCTAAAATTTTTAGAATCTGCGCGAAAATCTAGGGATGCGATGATAAAAGGCTTTAAGCATGGTGTGAATGTAGTGAGTGATATTATTAACTCGGAAACCAGAGTGTTTAAAGCCAATCGAGATTTGTTACAGGCCAAGTATGCTTATATCAAACATAAAACGCGCTTTAAGCGGGTAACGGGTGATATCAGTTATGCTAGCTTGGAAGAGATTAATAGTTGGTTGCAGAAATAGATATACTGTTTTTAACGATCAATTTGTCGTCATATAGTCTGAAAAATATTGTTTTTTATGGTCTATAAAGCCCTATAAATGGGAAAATAAAAGTGTTATTTTTTAGACGATCAATTTGTCGTCATATCATTTTTTATTTAATATAAGTCTCTCAGTTTACTGCTATTTTACCAGTTGCCTGCTTCATTTTCTTAATACGATCTCTAACTTGCTCTCTAGATTCACCAGGTCTAGCCGCTTGTTTAATCTCTTGTTCCGTGACGACTTTGTTAGGGTTTCTATTTTTATCTCGTTTGGGTTCTTTACCTGATTTGATAGAAAATTCAAATGTTAACCCTATGACTTTCTTACCATCTTTGATATTTTTTATCGTAACAATAAAATTTGAGTACTCATTAATTTGTCTAATGGCTGGAGCTAATACTCTGCTATTTAAATGCCCGAATGATGTATGAGTATTTTCAAGTTGCAACCTTTCTCTGAAATCAGATAAAGGCATGCTAAACCTTTTATGTTTTTGAAATTGCCTTTCTGCCAGTAATTCATAAATACGGATAGCATGCGCCGATGTCATTTTAGCTATATTGCTAATATCATATTTAGTAAAATTCTGTTTGAGTTGACTAAGATAAGGCATGATCTGAGGTGAAAACCACAAATATACTTTTTGTTGATCACTATCGTAAGTTGCTTTAGCACTAAGCCACCTGATATCTATTTTTCCATTTATATCTTCTTGTTGCTGGAACTCTTTAGGCATATTAACGGAATCAATAGACAAATATCGATCATAGAGCCGATTAACAGCACTACTAAGCTCGAAATAAGATTGCTTAGTTGTTATATCATGCATCGTTGCAAATTCTTCAATACTCACAAAGAACGCTTGGTGACCAGCAGGTAAATCAGAGCGTATTTTTCCAATACAATGGATAATAATTCTTTGTTCAATCAGTGATAGCCTATAACTAGCATTGATTAGATCGTTATGTTTGACAACTATATTGGACATATTAGGTAATTTTTAAAACCAACAAAGTATCACATAATATATCATATTAACTATCACATTGATAATTGTCGGTGATATGTGATTTTAAAAGGCTTTATTTGCGGCAATATGTGATAGTTGTCGGCAATATGTGATAGTTAGGTCTATATAATGTTGATTTTAAACTAGAAAAACACTCTGTAAACAAGTAAGAAAACAAGACATATAGAAAAGAGGAAAAAATGTCGGTAACGATCAATCTGTCGTCATTACAACATAAAACAATTATATCTATATATTTCAATATATTAAGTAATTATATACTTTAACTATTACAGTGATAGTTAGTGGTAATATGTAATAGTTAAGAGCTATATTTACAGTGATCTGTAATGGTTGGCGGCAATATGTAATAGTTAGTAACCTATCATATTGATTTTAAATAATAAAAATATTATGTAAATAAGTAAAAAAATAAGACAGACAGAAAAGAGGAAAAATGGAGGGAATGATCAATTAATCGTTGCTTAACGATCAATTTGTCGTCATATCAAAATACGGAGGCTATGATTAATAGGCTCCCATTTTTCCTGTTATCGCCTGCCATATCCCTTTATTCATCATCTGCCAATTTTGTAAGCGCTTACCGATAAATAAAGAATAGGTAATATAAATAAGAAATAAGCGCTGTATATC
>JAUVAA010000027.1 GCA_030591965.1 bacterium | reverse complement strand
GATCAGTCAAAAGCTATTTTCATAGCCGTGTATTCAAATACCCCACATCCAGTCAACATCGGGCTTGTCCAACAAACGGTTCAGATTGTGGCTCGCTTCGCGATCACAATCTAACCTTGTTCGTTATGTAGTTCTAATTTACAAAAGAGGTGATTTATGGAAGGTGATCTTTTGAGCGGATCAGGGCAATATTCCCTATTAATTTTGGCATTAGCATGTGTGACATACATTCGTTCTGTGCCATACCCCAATTTAATGACGGCCTTAAAGACAAAGGATACAAAAGTTAAAACGGGTGAAGAAGCTGTAACGGACTTAGAGAAAGAAGAAGAAGTTATAAAAAAAATTGCTAGGCAATTAATAACTTTAGATGTAATGCAACTATTCTTTGTTGCAATTGGCGTATTTATATTAGGAAGAGAAATACTCTGGGGCTCATTGTTTGATTTACTGATCCTGTGGATATACTTCGTTCTGGTTTGCGTATTTATGATTTTTCATCTTAAGGTTAATATCGATGGAATACTTAAAGCAAAAGAAAGATTGTCTAAATAATGTATTAATACCGCCCCACCACGCTACGAAAAACTCGTACCGCCATATACTGAGCGATAAGGGCGGATTATCGTGCAGTATAAAATCTAAACGGGGTTTATGTTCCGTTTCGTGCGTCGACCCACTGAAATCCAATACCTGTCAATTAACCGTGATTAGGAGGAGTATGTTAATGGTTAGCTTTTTTAATTCTATTTACTTCTTCAATAAGAGCCTCACTCTTAGTTGCTAAATGTACGGCAAAACCATTACTGTTTGGGGCTTCTTTTGATCTCATTTTAACATTACCAACAACACCCAAACTACCCTTAGCAATATACTGAATAAATTCT
The DNA here is from genome assembly GCA_030591965.1 of bacterium. GTDB lineage: Bacteria > Pseudomonadota > Gammaproteobacteria > Methylococcales > Methylomonadaceae > Methyloprofundus. The sequence continues at coordinate 20,377 of JAUVAA010000027.1, read as the reverse complement.
TCTACACTAACTATATGATAGTCTTTCTTATCCCCAGTTAAGGTGACCTTTAAGCCTTTTTTAGATGAACCTCTTTTGGTTGATTCATGAGGATAAACAGTTATTCCATCGCCATTTATTCTATATAAATCTTTAAAAAAACCATCATTTGTCATTTTCATTTTGGCATCAGGTAATATAGCTTTCAATGGGTTCATATGTAGTACACCTCTTTAAGTAAAAAATATAATATAACGTGCGATTGAAAATATTAAACAACCTTTTTAGGTCAGGCTTCAAGCCCCCCGCCATACAGTTTGATTATTTGTTTCCGAAGGTCGGGCAAGGATACATCATTGGGCAGCTCTTCGTTCTTTCCAATTGCTATCTGAAGTCGGTCGCCATTCTGGATCACCTTAATCTTAAACTCTATGCCGCTTGGTGATTCCAATGTCAATTTGTGTATCTTCTTAGCCATATATTCCTTGAGATAAGTGTTGGAATTGCCTCCGGTCACTACTCCGGAGGACTTAACAACAAGGACTTAAGAGAATAAGAGCTTTTGTGGTGTCGCCCTAAGCACCGCTCTATTTTGTTTGATATATTTCCTAAGAAAAGTATCATTTTGTGCGCTTATATTACAATGATACTATTCCATAGTCAAGCATCATTTATAAATTATTATTACTTTTCAGCCCTATAAAAAACGATTTCTAAAATCTACACGCCCTTGATCATAAGGTATGGGATTAGTTGCATGAGGAACAGGCTGACTTCTATCCCCTACCAAATACTGTATTCGATAGGTACAATTCCCTGAAGGGTGCAACAACCCTGTTGCTAGCTTACTTTCATCAATAGCGCCTTGCTCAACTAAAGTATCAATTACCTTCTTTACCGTAGGCCCTAATGGAAAGAATATTGCATTTTCTAGGCTATTAACATCGCTGACAAAGTGTTCAAATAAGTATTTTTTTAACAGAGGATGTTTAAGCATATTAGGCTTGCCGCGATAGTCTTTTCCATCAACAAATACTGGGTACCTAAGCAATGAGGTTGTTTGCAACAAATTTCTTGAGGTAGAGAACAACTCACTTGAATCTTTTAAATTAAGCCATGAATGTACTCCCCAATGATTAAGTTGATTAATAAGGTTACTACGCATAGATTCCCCACTAAACCCACCCGTTTCTTTAGCATTTCTCATTGCCGTATCATAATCAGAACCACTTAATAAACTTCGTCTGGCTTCATTGTTGGCATTCACCATTTGAGTTGGCCCAGGGGTAATTCCCACTAAAACAATTTTCGCGCTTGGATTGTTATATTCAAAAGGTGCGTAATAGATAGAAACAGCTTCTTCTGAATCCATTAATAATCGAGCGTCACGTACAATAGGTGCGGTATCTGATTGTATCACTGGTGCGAATTGTTCAAATAACGTCATTTCTAATCCTTATTGAGTGAATTTATATTGATAACTCGTCTTTGTGCTTCAATTCTTAACTTTTGTTCAAATATTGTTAGCTGAGGTGGTTCCATTGATTCTGTAGTGGAATCATCTGTTTTGTATTCATACCCTAACAGATCAGCTAATTCCCTTAAGTGAAACACCCTCATATAGTCTCTTATAAAATCTGGTGTATTTTCTTCTAATATTTCAGATAATTTAGTTACCTGATCAATATATAAACAATCTATTCCGTTTTCCAGATCAATAATAGATTGCTCAACTACGCCTAAAGTACTCGCCACTTCTTTACTAGAAAGGCTCTTATTATGAAGACAGTGCGTAATGAATTTCCCGAAACCAATTGCATCTTCAAAATACCTGGGGCTGTCGAGTGTTGTATCGGAAATAAATTGTGTCGGCTTAAAGTCAGGCCGAGTATTAAGCCAACGTAATGCTTCCTTATTCTCAATGACCGTTGATCCACCCGACTTTTTGGTGATTAATTTATTATCTTCTTTTGAGCTGGCAGAATTTCTAATCGTTCTTTCATCTACCCCAGCTAATAAAGCTAATTCTTTTACACTTAAATAATCTCCATTATCAAAGGTCCATCTAGCATTGGCTAGATCATATAAAAACAAGTATTTAGATTCCTTTCTAGCTGAAAACGGAATGCCTTTAATTAAATAATTAAAGGCCCCCATTCCACAAAGAAAGGTTTCAACATCATTAGAGTCGCCATAGGTTTCCCCTGAAAATACATAATGGTAGGCTTGCTTTACTTCATCAAGTAGAGGAGAGCTTTCAATGTCTTCTTTACAATAATATCTAGTGCCGTCATCAGAGTTATCCATAGATGATAATAAAGGCTCATTTAAAGCAGCTAAATAAAAATTCTTCCCAAAGCATTCAACGCTGTACTCATGAAGCTGACCTATCCACTCAACGATTTCTTCGACAACCTCATCTAAAGTAAAATCTAATTTCTTTCTTGCCATGACACTTCTCCAGGAGAGTTATAATTCAAAATAAATTATAAATGATATTATTCCATAGTCAAATATCATTTTAAGAGCGATATTTATCGTTAGTGGCTTCTGAAATTTATTTTTACTCCTGCCTCCTACGATTGAACATAAGATCCGTTATGCGAAGTTCAATCGCTGTTGTCAGCTACCTACTGCACGATAAGCAAAGGTTATCGTGCAACCTATTGGTGGTGATTTTACAATTTCGGGCTATGGGTAATAAAGTTTATTGTTTTCTACGAAAAATGTAGCAAACCGCCTTGCTTATCAAAAGCCAAATATTTTGATAAATCTCCACCATTTTGTACTGTTTGAAACATTATCTTTAAAGGCTCTTCAGCTTGTTCAGGCGTTGGGTGCATGCCATTAATACCCGATAAACATGCAACCAAAACGATATCCCACTGTTGTTCCATCTGTTTAGATTCTGTCACTAAATCTTCAAAGTTAGTTAACTCATCTAAATCTTTATCAACACACATAATAGCTTGTAACATCCCTCCCTTCCCAGAGTGAAAGCGCTCTTTATCTTCATCTTTATGCTCATCAGATAATGATGCTTGCAAAAAAACAAATAGAAACCGCTGAGGTTCACTTTGTTGTTTCCCAACAGCTAATAGGCTTTTATAGTCAGTTATTTCGATCATACTGTATTTTAGTTTTACTTAATTAATGGATTATCTGCTAAAGCAGGGGTGGGTTAGAGAGTTTGACGACTGTATGTCATGATACAGCGGTCAACAGAGAATATAGAGCAAAACGCAGAAATAATTGCAGAGCTAACCCCTAATAATTACTATTAAGCCCCACTTTCTCTCTGGATAACCGTCTTAACCCCACATATCAAAGCACCCTCAACACAAAATAACCCTGTGTCATTCCTCAGCATTATTTGGGGATAAATCAATCCTAGACAGAGTTAAAACACAACTACTTATGACAGCTAAATGACAGTTACTCACATTTTCTGTGGATAACTTTGTGCGTTGTTTTTGCGTAACTCGCTCAACCCTTTGCAAATAAAGGCTGAGCATTAGATTGTACAATTTTTATACAGCTCTTTTGTATCGCCAACCAACACCTGCACTCTTTGAGTAATACCACAGAGCAGAGTATAAGGAATCGTTCCTGAGCAAGCAGCAATCTCTTCCACAGGCAAACCATCCCCCCACAATAGCACTTGATCTCCAAGTTGAACGCCCGAGCAATCGCTTAAATCCACTGTTAACATATCCATAGACACGCGACCAATCAATGGCGCACGCTTATTGCCTATTAATACTGGCGTTCCTTGTTTTGCATAGCGTGGATAACCATCACCATAACCTATCGATACAACACCTAGGCAAGTATTTTTATCCGCTTTCCAAGTAGCGCCATAACCAACCGTCTCACCTTTTTTAACTTGCTTGATGTCGATAATGCGCGAGTACAAACTCATTACAGGCAAAAGACCGAGTTGCTTTGCAGAGCCCTCTATCATCGGAGAAACACCGTATAGCATCAAGCCCGGCCTGACCCAATCAACCCTAGTTTCAGGCCAAGCAATAATAGCAGCGGAATTAGCGACGATTTTCTCTGCATCCAAACCTTGCGTTACTTCATTAAACACAGCAAGTTGCTGTACTGTTTTAGCATCTTGTACGTCATCAGCATTAGCAAAGTGAGTCATAAACACCATAGGCTGACGCACGCATTGACACAGCTGTAAGCGCGATAACAGCTCTGAAAACTGCTCAGGTCTAATGCCTAAACGATTCATGCCGGTATCAATCTTTAAAAAAACCGCTATAGAATCAGGAAAGGCGACTGACTCTAGCAATTGAACTTGTGCTTCAGAATGAACTACAACATCTAGTTGATAGTGCAGTAGAGCTTCTATTTCATCAACCTGACTAAATCCCTGCAGAATTAATATGCGCCCTTGAACGCCGGCCTCTCTTAAGCGAATCGCTTCATCTAAACGCGCAACTGCTAAAGCATCAACTTCTGCGCTTAAGTTCTGCGCAATTCGAATCAAGCCATGACCATAAGCATTCGCTTTAATAACCGCCATGATTTTTGATTCTGGCGCATAGTCACGCGCCCTGCACACATTATGGCGCAAAGCCGCCATATTTAATTCAATATGCGCAGCTGCTGGGATCATTCATAGTCTCCGCCTGAATAGGCGTCATGAGCGCAATTTTCAAAGCGGGTATATTTACCTAGGAAAGTTAGTCGCACGGTACCAATAGGCCCATTACGCTGCTTACCAATAATCAATTCCGCCATGCCTTTATCTGGACTATCTTCGTTATAAACCTCATCCCGATAAACAAACATAATAACATCGGCATCCTGCTCAATACTTCCCGACTCACGTAAATCAGACATGACCGGTCGTTTATTGGGGCGCTGCTCTAAATTACGATTCAACTGTGATAAAGCCATCACAGGCACATGCAACTCTTTCGCCATCGTTTTTAAACCACGCGAAATATCTGAAATCTGAGCAACTCGGCTATCACCACTGGCAGGCGATTGCATTAACTGTAAATAATCCAAAACAATCAAACCTAATTGACCATTATCACGTGTCAACCGCCTTGCTCTGGAACGCACTTCATTTGGCGTTAAACCTGGAGAGTCATCAATAAATAACTTAGTTTCAGCCAATAAATTAATTGCCGATGTAAGTCGCGGCCACTCATCATCATCTAATTTACCGGTACGCACTTTATTCTGATCAATTCGCCCTAAAGAAGACATCATCCGCATGGCTAAAGAATCACCGGGCATCTCCATACTAAATACAGCAACCGGCTTACCACTGCTAATAGCAACATTTTCTGCCATATTCATGGCAATAGTCGTTTTTCCCATTGAAGGACGTCCAGCAACAATAATTAAATCACCTGGCTGCAAACCTGAGGTCATCTCATCTAAATCAGTGAACCCCGTTCCTTCTCCAGTAATATTGCCCTCTTGCTCAAACAAGGCTTCGATTTTTTCAACGGCTGTACCCAACAATTCTTTAATCGGGGTAAATCCTGCCTGCCCTTTCTGGCGCTGCTCGGCAATTTCGAAAACACTTTTCTCTGCCTTCTCCAGTAAATCACTGGTCGTTAAACCTTCTGAATTAAAAGCAGACTCTGAAATATCACTACCAATATGAATCAACTGCCTTAAAACAGATCGGTCACGAACAATATTGGCATAGGCTACGATATTTGCGGCACTAGGCGTTTCTTTGGCTAAAATACTTAAATAAGCTAGACCACCCGCATTATCTAGCTCATCCATTTTAGTTAACGCTTCGGAAATGGTGACAACATCAAAAGGCACCTGTTTTTCAGCTAAATCTTGGATCGCAGCAAAAATCATCCGATGATCTTTACGGTAGAAATCAACACTAGCGACTTTATCGGCAACACTATCCCAGCGCTCATTATCCAACATTAAGCCACCCAAAACTGACTGCTCAGCTTGAATAGAGTGCGGCGGCACCTTCAGAGAATCCATAGCTCTATCGCGACTTATAAATCCAGTATCAGACATCTACTTACCCCATTTCAATCAAAAAATATTACATAACTGATGTTACGCACAACTTAATAGCACTCGCTCCCACGCAAAGCAATCACTCCCATTAAGTTAAGCAGAAGTAGGATGGGTAGAGCGAAGCACCTGTCTTTTTAGGTGCATAGTGAAACCCATCAACCCCATGTAAAATGATGGGTTTCGCAAAAAGACGCTCTACCCATCCTACAAGAAGAAACCCTTAACTTAATGGCAGTAACGCGAAGCGATAAGAACGAGGTAAATAGAAAACATCAATTAGCTCGCTTTATTTATTTAAACACAAACCACAAGGCTTGCTTTTTTATTAATCTTGCGTGAACTGCGGACTGAAGTCCGCCCTACAGCTTTCTTAATGCCATAAAAAAAGGGTTGTAATTTTAACAATTACAACCCTTTTTTGCTGATCGATAATGCACGTTTTAATATGAGTAAAAAACCCATAAAAAACAGTACATATCGAAAAACGATTAACGTTTTGAGAACTGAGGACGTTTTCTCGCTTTATGTAAACCAACTTTCTTACGTTCCACTTTACGTGAATCACGAGTAACAAAGCCTGCTTTTCTTAATTCAGCACGTAATGTTTCATCGTATATCAGTAAGGCACGAGTAATACCATGACGGACAGCGCCAGCTTGACCTGATGGCCCGCTACCTTTAACCGTAATGTTAAGGTCGAATTTATCTGCTAATTCAACTAATTCTAGTGGTGAACGAGCAACCATTTCATCAGTTTTACGACTGAAATAAACTTCAATCGATTTATCGTTAATTGTGATTTTTCCAGTGCCTGATTTCGCGAAAACACGAGCAATTGCTGTTTTGCGTCTTCCAGTACCGTAATATAGAGCTTCTGCCATGATATTAACCTGTTAGTTGCTTAAAGTTCTAAAACTTTAGGTTGTTGCGCCTGGTGTCCATGATCAGGACCCGCGTAAACTTTTAATTTTTGAAACATTGCACGACCCAATGGGTTTTTAGGCAACATTCCTTGAACCGCATTGTTGATAATACGATCTGGAAAAGTTTGTCTTAATTTACCTAAACTAACACTTTTCAAGTTACCGATATAACCTGTGTGGTGGTAGTACATTTTATCTTTTTCTTTATTACCAGTAACACCGATTTTTTCAGCGTTAATAACAATAATATAATCACCAGTATCAACATGAGGTGTGTATTCTGGTTTATGCTTACCGCGAAGGCGTCGTGCAACTTCAGTAGCTAAACGTCCAAGCGTCTTGCCTTCTGCATCGATCACATACCAATCACGCTTCACTTCAGCGGGTTTTGCGCTAAATGTTTTCATATTCGTATCTTTGTGTAAGATTTTAAGTTAGCCGTCTATTATACTAAAATTACAACTCTGTTTCAAGTGCTTATAGCCACTATCCTAATAATTATCGAAACGCGCGAACACTTAAACTCAACGTCAATTATTACTCTAAACTTGCTATTTTTTTAGCATATCCAAAGCCACTGCTTCGGCTATTTTTATACCATCAACAGCAGCAGATAAAATACCGCCCGCGTAGCCCGCACCTTCACCTGCGGGATAAAGGCCTTGCGTATTAATACTCTGCAAACTGCTATTATCACGCTTCAAACGTATGGGCGATGAAGTTCGTGTTTCCACGCCAGTTAATACCGCATCATGCATTGCAAAACCACGAATTTTCTTATCAAAAGCAGGCAAGGCCTCACGAATCGCGGTAATCGCATATTCTGGCAAACAGCCACTTAAATCACCCCAAGTCACTCCCGGCTTATACGATGGCTCAACACTACCAACCACCGCACTTGGCCGAGCCGCTATAAAATCACCAACTAATTGCGCTGGCGCATTATAGTTTTCGCCACCTAAAATAAACGCTTGTTTCTCCAGCGTATTTTGCAACTCCAAACCTGCCAAAGGCTCCCCTGGGTAATCTTTTTCAGGCTCAATACCCACCACAATCGCACTATTAGCATTGCGCTCATTACGTGAATACTGACTCATGCCGTTAGTGACAATATGCCCTTCCGCAGAGGTTGCCGCAACAACCGTACCCCCGGGGCACATACAGAAACTGTAGACAGAACGGCCATTTTTACAGTGATGCACTAATTTATAATCCGCTGCACCTAATAGCTCATGCCCTGCAAAATCACCAAAGCGACATTGATCAATTAAAGATTGTGGATGCTCAATTCTAAAGCCTATAGAAAAAGGTTTAGCTTCAATATAAACGCCCTTCTCAAATAACATTTGAAAGGTATCGCGAGCGCTATGCCCGACAGCAAAAACGATATGCTGGCTGGCTAAAATTTCACCATTAGCTAAGCGAATACCTTGCACTTGCTGGCTTTCGATCAAGACTTCATCAACACGCTGCTCAAAACGAATTTCACCGCCCAAGGATTCAATCGTAGCACGCATTTTTTCAACCATAGTAACCAGTTTAAAGGTTCCTATATGCGGCTTACTTAAATAGAGAATTTCTTCTGGCGCCCCCGCAACAACAAATTCTTGCAATACTTTACGACCATGGTGCCTCGGATCTTTTATTTGCGTATATAGTTTTCCATCAGAAAAAGTTCCCGCACCACCTTCACCAAATTGAACATTAGATTCCACATTCAATTTACGTTTACGCCATAAACCAAAAGTATCCACCGTGCGTTCACGCACTTGCTTGCCGCGCTCTAAAATAATTGGCCTAAAACCCATTTGCGCCAAGATTAAACCAGCAAATAAACCACAAGGCCCTAAACCTATAACGATAGGTCTTTCGCTTAAATCTTCAGGCGCTTGAGCGACAAATTTATAAGTATCATCAGGCCTTGCTTTAACTTGCGTATCTTCGGCAAATTGCGTTAATAAAGCGGAATTTTTGCTAGTATCAACATCAAGACTATAAATAAAAAAGATATTCCTCTTTTTGCGAGCATCGTAACTACGTTTATAAATACTATAGCTCAGCAACTCTTCATCCTTAATAGACAGTTTATTGAGTATTTCCGCGCGCAATTCTTGCTCGGTATGTTCTAAAGGAAGTTTGATATTGGTTAAACGTAGCATGAAGGCATTCTAAGGTAGGTAAAATTATTGTATACGATGCGGATCTAATTGTATTGATTGCACACGGCGGCCGAGCATAGAGATAACACCATTATATCGCTCCGCACCGGTAGAAGAAAATTCAAACAAATAGGTACGCGCAATATGCCACTGACTACGGTTATCTTTTTTAAGTGCAAAACTAGAAAAAGCGATATAACCATCTAACATCTGCAAATCCATATCATGACAATGCCTTTGCGTCGCTGACCACGCAATTTCTTTCACTCTTTGCGCACTTTGCCAATACATAAATGCAGCTGAAAATAACAGGATGAAAAATATCTCAGTCCACATTCAAATCTCCATTTCACCCTCTAGAGCTAATGCCTGCAACTCTTGTAAGGGCGGCATAGCAGCTAAAGAATCTAAATTAAAATAATCTAAAAATTGCGCCGTCGTTGCATAAAGCGCTGGCCTGCCTGGCGCTTCTTTATGCGCAACGACTTTTACCCATTCTCGATCCAATAAAGTATGAATCATATTAGAACTAACACTGACACCACGAATTTCTTCTATATCAGCACGCGTCACTGGCTGCTGATAAGCAATGATGGCAATGGTTTCTAATAATGCGCGCGAATATTTCGGGGGCTTTTCTGAAAATAACCGAGCCACCCAAGGTGCCATATCAGTTTTCACTTGAAAGCGATAACCGCTAGCTACTTTATGCAAACCTATTGCCTGATTCTTATAATCATCACAAAGCGCGTCAACCGCTGCCTCTATAATGACTCGCTCTGGCCTCTCTAATTCTGGAAAAACCGCTTGTAATTGAGCAACTGACATTGGCTGTTCAGCGGAAAATAACAGCGCTTCAACTATGCGCTTAATTTTTTTATTAACCTGCTGCACAGGCTCGGAACTTTGCTCAGTCATTACCGCCTCCCACTCTAGCTCGAATACGCAGCTCACCAAAAGGCTCAGCTTGAAGAATCTCAATCAACTCAGCTTTACTCAACTCAAGGATAGCGAGAAACGCAACCACGACTCCCGCCCTGCCTTCTTGATAAGTAAAAAATCGAGCAAAAAGAAAACTGTCATTGCCTTCAAGCTTAGCCATAATAGCCGCCATCCTTTCACGCACCGATAAGACTTCTTTAGTAATTGTATGATGACTTAACTGATCAACACGCCTTAGCACCCCTTGCAAAGCTGACATAATATCTTGTAGCTGAACTTCTGGCTTTGGTTTATGCACATTAACATTTGAGGTATCGATTGTAGCGATAAAAACATCCCGCTCCATGCGCGGTATTTCATCTATTTCTTCTGCTGCTTTTTTAATACGTTCATATTCCTGTAAGCGGCGTACTAGTACCGCCCTAGGATCTTCCTCATCCTCTTCGGCACTAGCTTGTCTAGGCAATAACATACGTGATTTTATCTCAGCCAGCAAAGCAGCCATCAGCAAATATTCAGCCGCTAATTCAAACTGAAAATTACTCATCACCCCAATATAAACCATATATTGTTTAGTAATTTGTGCGATAGGAATATTAACAATATCTAAGTTTTGCTTTCTAATAAGATACAGCAATAAATCTAAAGGCCCTTCAAAGGTCGCCAAAAAAACCTCTAATGCCTCAGGAGGAATATATAAATCTTCGGGCAGATCCAGATAAGGCTCGCCCGCAACCATTGCAGTTACGGTGCGCTCCTTAGTTATCAAGCCTGCACTCATGCGCCTAAATCTACAAACCTGCGACTGAGAAAAAGAAGCCTTTAGCTATATTTAGTGGGTAACCTAAAACAACACCCAAACTATCGGTCATTAATAATAAAACCAATAGATAAAAACCATACCTTTCAAACTGATCATAATAAAGACTTAATCGCCCCGGCAATACCCAAGATAAAATACGACTGCCATCCAAAGGAGGAATCGGCAATAAATTAAGCAAACCTAAAATAAGGTTAATCATAATGCCGGCTATGCCCACATAAATCATGGGAATTGAGACTTCAGGCGTGTTGATCAAAATACCTAAGCGAGCAAATAAAGCCCAGCCTAAAGCCATTAAGAAATTAGCAACAGGCCCAGCCAAAGCAACAATAGCCATATCATGCTTTGGGTTTCTCAAATTTCTAATATTAACAGGGACTGGCTTTGCCCAGCCAAAGACAAACCCAGTAAAAGCAAGCATTAATCCAGGCACTAAAATCGTACCCACAGGATCTATATGCTTCAACGGATTTAAAGTTAACCGCCCTAACATCCAAGCGGTTTTATCGCCATATTGTTTCGCTACCCAACCATGTGCAACTTCATGCACTGTAATAGCAAAAATAACAGGGAGAACCCAAACGACAATTTTCTGTATAAGTGTTAATTCATCCATCAAGTTAACCTAACATAGGCGCTTCGCCTTTACCTTGTCTAATAATTTCCATTTCACCGTCAGCACAAGAAATAATCGTGCTCCATTCATCCTGAATAACCCCTGCATCAATAATTAAGTCCAACTCATGCTCTAAGCTTTCTCTAATATCATAAGGATCACTTAACGCATATTTCTCGCCAGGTAAAATCAAAGAAGCTGTCAATAATGGCTCACCTAATTCGGCGACTATCGCTAAAGCAATTCTATTATCAGGAATTCGAATACCTATCGTCTTACGCTTCGCATGCATCATACGTCTAGGCACTTCTTTGGTTGCATCTAAGATAAAAGTAAAAGCCCCCGGAGTCAGCGTTTTGATTAAGCGGTGTGAATCATTACTCACTTTAGCAAAGGTAGAGATTTGCCCTAACTCTCCACAGATCAGAGTAAAATTATGTTTATCATCTAACTTCCGAATACGCTTAATCGTATCCAGCGCCTGCTTATCCCCTATATGACAGCCTAAGGCATAGCCCGTGTCTGTAGGGTAAACAATAACGCCGCCTTTACGAATAATCTCAACTACTTGATAAATTAATCTAGACTGCGGATTTTCAGGGTGTATTTCAAAAAATTGAGCCATATCACTATTCATTGCTAAAGACCAAAAGAAAGAGTATCAACTACTACGAAAAGAGAGGTAAATAATATACGTATTCTGTATTCTGCGGGAGCGACCTTAATCACGGTTCGAGCAGCCAACATGCAACATGATAAAAATCGTAGGGCGCGATTTCAGAGGCTGTGAAAGTATTCAATATAATCCCCCTCCTTATCAAGGAGGGGCTAGACGAGGTTTTATATTTAATAAAAATATAAATAATATCAATGACCTATGTTTTTATAGATCCCCCCTCAATCCCCCCTTCTCAAGGGGGTAGGCTAAAAATATAATACTTTCACAACCTCTAAAACCACGTCTTACAAATATGATTGACGCCCCATTTCGCGACTAAAGTCACTCCCACACTGTCATATTATTAAAACTTTAGTTATTTCGTAATGCCTCGCGCTCTGCCGTTGTTTTTGCAACTTTATCGCGTAGATATACTGGCATTGCCTGCTCAACAGGAACTGCTTGCTGACGCTGCACTCCGACCGCTCCTAATAAAGCGACCTGCGCTGATCTAGGCAAATAAGCGGCATCAAAACTGAGCACTTGAGCACCTAACTGCTGAGTTAAAACTTGTTCATAAACTTGCCAACCCGAACCTATGCCATAGCCTGTTAATTGCAAAGCATCGACCTCACTGGCAGGCTGTACTTTTTCCACGCCTATTAACTGGGCAAACCCTTCGGCATCACGCTGATAAACCGCCCAGTAAATTTCATTCATGCGCGCATCAACAGCAGTAAAAATCGTATCGTACGTCGTTTTTTGCAAACAAGCCTGACTAATAGCCGCTAGAGTAGACACTGGCACAACAGGTAAATCAGCACCATAAGCAATGCCTTGCATAACACCCGTTGCGATACGCACGCCTGTAAACGAGCCAGGCCCACAACCAAAAGCAATAGCATCGAGTTGTTGCGGCTTTAATTCAGCTTCAGCCATTAAACTATCAATCATTGGCAGGAGTAGCTTGGCATGTTCTCTAGGAGCAATCTCAAAACGTTCTTGAATTTCTCCGTCTATATAGAGGGCAGCCGAACAAGCTTCCGTTGCCGTATCAACAGCTAATATTTTCATTTTTACTGAGTTATAAATCTTTGAATACTTCCATAGCCTCATTGTAATCAGGCTCGTGGGTAATTTCAGTCACTAACTCAGTATAAATCACCTTGTCATTTTCATCGATAATGATCACTGCTCGGGCAGTTAAGCCCGCAAGCATACTGTCCACCAAACGCACCCCATAATCATCGGCAAAACTAGAGCGGAATGTTGAGACAGGAATCACATGAGTTAAGCCTTCTGACTCACAAAAACGACCTTGTGCAAAAGGTAAGTCAGCAGACACCATTAACACGACAGTATCTTTTAGGTGATTCGCTTTTTCATTAAAAGTACGCGCTGATGCCGCACAAACCGGCGTATCCAAGCTAGGCACTATATTTAGAACTTTCTTTTTACCAGCATAGCTTGCCAAGCTTACTTCATTCAAGCGACCATCCACTAAAGTGAAATCTGGCGCTTGAGATCCTATTGCAGGTAATTCACCATTGGTATTAATAATAATTTCATCATTACCTGGTTTAAACGTTAATTTGGCCATTATCTATCCCCTTTAAGTGTGATTATTTCTTTCTCTTGTCGGCAATTCTTTTCTTTTTGTTGTGTTCCATTAAGCGCTTTTTCTTAAATAACTGTCGATCACTTAATTTGTTCTTTATCTCTTTAAACGGATTTTTCGGTGACTTGAAAACAATCCTTATCGGCGTCCCTTCTAATTTTAGTTTCTGACGATAATAATTAATCAAATAACGCTCATAGGCATCAGGTAATGACTCAGTTTGATTACCATGTACCACAATAATCGGCGGATTACGCCCCCCCTGATGAGCATGTTTCAGTTTCACTCTACGGCCATGCACCTGAGGTGGCTGATGCGCAGCCATGGCATCTTTTAAAATCTGAGTTAATACCGAGGTTGACATATCGACCATCGCGGCATCATATAGTTTATGCACGACATCAAATAATTTACCTACACCACTACCATGTAAAGCAGAAATAGAATGCTTTTCTGCGAAACTTAGAAAAGGCAATTTAACATCGGTTTGCCGCTTAATTAATTCACGCTGATCCTGCGTTAAGCCATCCCATTTATTAAAGCCGATAATTAAAGCACGCCCAGCATCCAACACCATACCGAGTAAATGCTGATCTTGATCAGTAATACCTTCACTCGCATCGATTAAATAGATAACCACATTTGCTTTCTCTACCGACTGCAAAGCTTTAATAATACTAAATTTCTCAACTACCAGAGTGACTTTGGCACGACGACGCATACCCGCGGTATCAATTAGAGTATATTTTTTTCCATCGCGTTCAAAAGGAATGTAAACACTATCTCGTGTTGTGCCAGCTTCATCAAACACAACGACACGCTCTTCACCTAGCAAGCGATTCACTAAAGTGGATTTGCCTACATTAGGTCGCCCGACAATCGCAATCGCAACACCTTGGTCTTGCAACTCTTCTTCTGTCGGCTCTTCTTCCTCAGGTAATAGTGCGCTAACGCGCTGCAATAAGTCATTAACCCCACGACCATGTGCCGCTGCAATAGAAACAGGTTCACCTATCCCTAAGCGATGAAACTCAGCCGTGGCAATGTCAGCGTTAATTCCGTCAATTTTATTAGCAACTAAAATAACAGGCTTATCCAGTTTTCTGAGCATATCAGTGATTGCTTGATCAGCACTGTTCATGCCTTCACGTACATCCACTAAAAATAGAACAACATCTGCTTCTTCTAAAGCAATTTTCACCTGCCGTTTAGCAACCGAATCTATGCCATCTACATCATCAGTAATACCGCCAGTATCGACTAATAAATAAGCTTTCTCACCTCGTTTGACACGTCCGTATTTTCTATCTCGGGTTAACCCTGGGTAATCAGCAACAAGTGCATCCCGCGTACGAGTTAAATAATTAAATAAAGTTGATTTACCTACATTAGGTCGACCAACCAAAGCGATAACGGGTAATGTCATACAGATTCCGTAAAATTAAAACAACAGGCCAATAATGACCAAAACTCAAAAAACATCACGCCAAGCCATTAGCTTTGCGTGAATAATACCGCTTAAAAGCCTTCTCCAAAGAGAGAAAGCTGGATGTGGAGAAAAGCACAAAAAGCTTCTGGTTTTATTCTCCTCACCCCAGCCCTCTCCAGCAGGAGAGGGAGTCATCCTGACTTACAACTCGCTATATTTCAATATCAAAAAGTTGTGTAATACCTACACCTCAAAACAAGGAAACTTTAACTGCTGCAAGCGTGCCATCACTAGCATAAACATAAACCACACCATCAAGTACTATAGGCGCTGCAGCAATAGGGCTGTCAGTAATTTCTATACGCGCCAATAAGCGACCATCGGTTTTTGATAACCAGTGCAAATAGCCTTCAAAGTCGCCAACCACGACATAATCATCATAAACAGCAGGCACCGATAAGCGACGCTGATGTAAATCAGCTTGCTTCCAATAAGATGCGCCATTGCGCTGATCTAATTGCCAGACATCACTGCTCACGTCACTTAAATACAAATAACGCTGATCAGCGCTTAAACCATAAATCGCTGATATAGACTCATTACGCCATAAGACTTCACCATCAACTGGAGAAACCGAACTGATACCACTCTTATAACTACTAACAAAAACGGTGTAGTCTTTTAATACTGGCGTGCCATTAATATCTGTTAAACGCTCTATCTCAGATCGCCCTTTAGGAATCGCGATACTGGTTTCCCATAAATGCGCCCCATCCATCAAATTAAGTGCAATCAACTTACCATTAGCATTACCAATAATAACGCTATCGACCGAAACCACTGGCGCTCCAGCTCCGCGAATACTTAAAGCGGGAACACTGCTCTCAACAGACCAGACTTGCTTACCATCCATTCTATTCAGCGCTATATCTTTACCATCCGTAGTGCGCACCAATAACTTATCTTCAGCAACCACAGGCAAAGCCATAATTTCACTGGATACGCGTTGCTTCCAAACCGCTTCACCCGTTTCTACATTTAAAGCCAAAACATTCGCTTTACTGGTACCAACAAAAACTAGATCGTCATCAATCACTGGGCCCGATGAAATAGGTAATTCGGTTTTCACCTCCCAAAACAACTCACCATCCAGTAAGTTCCTTGCTTGAATTAGACCTTCGCGGTCAGCAATAATAATACGACCACCCGCTATAGCTGGCACTAAATTCATAGCTAATTCATCAGCGCCAACACCATCATCCTCATCCCATAAAATTTCTAATTTTATTTCAGGCTGATATTCTGTTAACTCAGCGGGTGGCTCAGCATTATCTGAATCACTAAACAAGTCGCCGATAGCACTGGAAAATGTAGTGATCGCAGTACAACCGCTTAAAGCAATCAGCACGAATACAATGAAAAGTTTACGCATTAAGTAATAAAACACACTTATCCTTGAGTGCTATCAGCCGCTGTTAAATCATCTAATTTAAATTGTAATAAAGGAGAGCTTTGGCCTGCTTGTAACGCTAATTGATAAGCCGTTCTCGCTTCACCAACCTGCCCCATAGCAACGTATAAATCACCCTTTAGCTCTTCATAAATACCTGCAAAGCCGCCCAAAGATGACTGATCTACATCAGCGATAGTTTGCAAACCTTGTTCATATTCTTTTTGCGCCAATAACACGCGAATTAATCGTGTGCGCGCCACATGCTTAATTTCCGCATCATCAGTTGCTGCTATCGCTTGCTCAAAAAGAGCTTTCGCCGCACTTAAATCGTTTTGCTTAATTCTTTCTTTTGCTTGAAATAGCAAACCATAAGCACCATAAGCTGTTGATCCAAACTCAACATTCAAATTAGTCGCAATTTTATCTACCGACTCAGCTTTATCTGCCTTTTGTGCTTGCAGTAATTGTTCATACATAGCAGAAGCTTGGCTCATTTTACCTTTTTGATAACTTTGCCAAAAATTCCAGCCGCCAATAGTAATAGCCGCGATTACAACACCAGAAATTACCGATGATCCATTCGCTTTCCACCAATCTTTTAAAGCTGCAACTTGTTCTTCTTCAGTTTCGTAAATTTCCACTTTAATTACCTTTAGTATCGTATATTATGAATTTGTTAGTTTTGCATTAATTCAATAAGCTCTGCCAATGCAACGGTACGTTGCTCAGCATTAGTGCGTAAGAATTTTATGCTAATTTCATTGTTTGCGACTTCATCATCACCTAAGATCAACGCGTAATCCGCACCACTTTTATCAGCCTTTTTAAACTGGCTTTTAAAACTACCCGCACCACAATTCATTTGCAATCTTAAATTCAGCAAGCTGTCCCTTAGTTTTTCTGCTAAAAGCAAGCCTGACTTCTCTGCTTCTGCGCCAACTAAAATCATATAGGCATCAATAGATTGAATAGTATCCAAATCTTCACGCGTTTCCAACAAAGCTAGAATACGCTCCATGCCCATAGCAAAACCCACGGCATGATTAGGTTTACCGCCCAATTGCTCTATCAAACCATCATAGCGACCACCGGCACAAATCGTTCCTTGCGCACCTAGCTCAGTCGTAACCCATTCAAAAACAGTTTTGCTGTAATAATCCAAGCCTCTAACTAAGCGCTGATTAATGGTGTACGCAATGCCTAAAGCATCTAAAGTATCGGTCAAACCTTTAAAGTGCGCTTTGCTCTCTTCACCCAAATAACTCATTAAGGTCGGTGCATTGTCTACTAATGCCTGCATATCAGGATTCTTAGTGTCTAAAATACGCAAAGGGTTACTTAATAAGCGACGCTTACTATCTTCATCTAATAATTCAGGCTGTTGATTAAAGTATTCAACTAATTTTTCACGATAAACAACGCGCTCTTCAATCGTACCTAAAGAATTAAGCTGCAATTCTACTTTGCCCAAAATGGCTAAACGCTGCCATAATCGATGACTTAATAAAATTAATTCCGCATCAATATCAGGGCCTGCCATGCCATAAGTTTCTACGCCTAACTGTATAAACTGGCGATAACGGCCTTTTTGCGGACGTTCATGGCGGAACATTTGCCCATAGTACCAAAGTCTATGTACTTGATTATGCAATAAACCATGTTCTAAACAGGCGCGCAAACATCCCGCCGTGCCTTCAGGTCGCAAAGTTAATGAATCACCATTACGATCATCAAAAGTGTACATTTCCTTTTCCACAATATCAGTGACCTCACCGATAGAGCGCTTAAATAATTCTGTTTTTTCGACGATAGGTAGGCGTATTTCCGCATAACCATAGGCCGCTAAAACTTCTCTTACTTGTTGTTCAACAAACTGCCAACGAGGCGTTTGATCAGGTAAAACATCGTGCATACCACGAATAGCCTGAATTTTATTTGCCATATTTAGATACTCACGTTTAATCAGAAGGTAATATTGTCAGGTTTAGTCCGCATAAGGAAATGCGCGTTTCAATTCCAGTTGATATTGCTCAACCATGTCATAGTCTTGCAAAACCCGCTCTATTTTAATGGCTAGACGCAAACCTTCTAAGGTTTTTCCGGCATTCGCAAAATAACGTTCAATGAAGGCTCTTGCCGACATCATTTCTCCTTTGCTATAGCGAATTTTTGCCGTTTCCAGCAAAGCAGGCGCATAATTTTTATTTATTTTTAAAGCGTAATAAAACTTCTTTTCTCCGTCTACTTTCTGATTATTTTTTAAATCATATAAACCAAGATAAGTATAAGCCGTCCATTTCTTCTTGTAGAAAGGAGCTTTTACTACGCGCTTAAAAGCACTTAAAGCTTCGTCATGCCGTTCCTGCCCGTATAGAAAAACAGCATAATTGGTCACTATATCAAAGTTATCAGGCTCAACCTGTAACGCTTTAGTGAAAGAAATCTGCGCTTGATCTGGCAGATTTTGACGCATATTAATTAAACCTATGATTTGATAAGTCTTCGCATTGTTAGCATCTAAAATTAACGACTCGTCTAAATACTCCAGTGCGTAGGTATATTTTTCTAATCGATAATATGCCGCGCCCAAATCCGTTAATGTTTGCGCACGTTCTTCAGCAGGTCGTTCTACTGCCACCTTGTCGGGCTGCAAATAACCGCCTTTATCATTCGTTGTCGAGCACGCCACTATCAAGCTACTAAGACCTAAAAATGCAATCTTAAGTATTTTCACGATGATAAACCCATCTTCTGTAATCGCTCGGCTCGACGACTTTTATCTAAAACCTTACCTACTAACTGCCCACAAGCTGCATCTATATCCTCACCACGCGTTTTACGTACCGTAGTGATAATACCAGCCTTATGAACCACATCTCTGAACCTCTCAATCGCAGCTTTAGATGAGCACTGGTACTGGGTGTTTGGAAATGGATTAAACGGAATTAAATTCATCTTGGACGGCACATCTTTCAGTAATTTAACTAATGCTCGCGCATCTCCGACTGAATCATTAATGCCATCTAACATCACATATTCAAAAGTAATAAAGCCTCGCGGCGAACCTTCAATATATTTTTTACAAGCTGCCATCAACTCTTTTAACGGATATTTCTGGTTAATTGGCACCAAAATATCACGCAACTCATCCGTTGGCGCATGCAAAGACACAGCCATACTAATGTCGCAAACTTCGGTTAAGCGATACATAGCAGGCACAACACCCGAAGTACTAATGGTTACCCGTCGCTTTGACAAACCAAAAGCAAAATCTTCAGTCATTAAATTCATGGCTGACACGACATTATCAAAATTCAATAAAGGCTCGCCCATACCCATCATTACCACATTAGTGACTCTTCCCTCCGCACCCATCCGTGCATTAGCCGCCATCAACTGACCAATAATTTCAGCCGTGGTTAAATTTCGGTTAAAGCCTTGTTGTGCAGTAGAACAAAAAGTACACGCTAAAGCGCAACCGACTTGCGAAGAAACGCATAAGGTAGCGCGGTTAGCTTCGGGAATATAAACCGCTTCAACTTTATTGCCACCACCCATTTCAACAATCCATTTGCGGGTACCATCACTAGCGACCTGTTCCAAAATTATTTCAGGCGCAATAATGCAGCAATGTTCATTTAAGTAAGCCCGCAAAGACTTACTTAAATTTAACATCTGGTCAAAATCAAACTCACCCTCTTGATAAATCCATTTTATCAATTGGGTGGCGCGAAAAGGCTTCTCGCCAATTTC
>JAUVAA010000051.1 GCA_030591965.1 bacterium | reverse complement strand
TAATCAAATCCCATAGAGAAAAGCAGACTCTGGCCTTGCTTTTTATTGATTTAGATCGCTTTAAAGAAGTTAATGATACGCTCGGTCATGAAATAGGTGATTTATTACTTATTCAAGCCGCACAGCGCATTACTAGCTGCGTACGCGAATCAGATACCGTCGCCCGACTCGGTGGCGATGAATTTACCGTTATTCTGCCCGAGATACGTGACGGCGCTCACATAGAGCATATAGCCAACGCTATTATTGATGCACTAGCCCAGCCTTTTCCGCTCAACGAGCAGCAAGCTTATATTTCAGCCAGTATCGGTATTACTTTATACCCTGACGATGGCGACACCTTGACCCAATTACTTAAAAATGCGGATCAAGCGATGTATCGCGCCAAAAACTTAGGCCGTAATCGCTCTAGTTATTTTACCCCAGCAATGCAAGAAGCCGCTCAAAAACACCTGCAAATTCTAAACGATTTGCGCAGCGCATTATCAAAACAACAACTACAACTCTACTATCAACCTATTGTCGATCTAGCTACTGGAGAAATACATAAGGCAGAAGCATTAATTCGCTGGATGCACCCTACTCGCGGCATGATCAGTCCTGCCGATTTTATCCCCATTGCCGAGGACTCAGGTTTAATTATTGAGATCGGTAACTGGGTATTTAAAGAAGCCGCTCGACAAGCTAAACAATGGATTGATTTACATGACCAAACCATACAAATCAGCATTAACAAATCTCCTGTGCAATTTCATGCCGCCAATGACCAGAGCGTTTGGTTTGCTTATTTACAAGAGCTCGGCTTATCAGGAAAAAATATCGTTATTGAAATTACTGAGGGATTATTAATGGAGACTTCGGAGCATATTATCAAACAGCTCTTACAGTATCGAGACGCGGGCATTCAAGTGTCCATCGATGATTTTGGCACAGGCTATTCCTCACTCTCCTACCTGAATAAGTTTGATATCGACTATTTAAAAATAGATCAATCCTTTACCCGTAATTTGGCACCTAACTCCAATGATTTAGCATTATCTGAAGCGATTATTGTCATGGCTCAGAAACTAGGTTTAAAAGTCATTGCCGAAGGCATAGAAACAGAAGAACAGCGCCAACTATTATTAGAAGCTGGCTGTGACTTTGGCCAAGGTTATTTATTTTCTAGGCCAGTCCCTGCTGACGAATTCATCAAACTATTAAAGCGATAAACGGACTCCAGTGCGCCACTTTGTCAACATGTCCAACATTGAAACGCGACGAAGCTTGAGCCTAACCAGCCGATAAATGCCTAATTTTTAGTCCAGATAACAATAAGACAACTGCATACAAAGCACCACCCAACCCAATCCACATAGCTAAATTAATCGCACGATCAACTATACCCCAATGCAGCCACAAACTGGCATCAACAAAATGATATAACAAGGCAGTCATTGAGGCGGTAGCCAAAATAATACGTAATATATAGATACGCCATCCCATTGAGGGCAAATAAACACCCGACTTTAACAAAGCAAATAACAGCAAACTGGCATTAAAAAAAGCCCCTAGTGAAGTTGCCAAGGCCAAGCCCGCATGAGCCAGTGGAAATACTAAAGCAATATTCAACCCCATATTGGCAATCATGGCATAAATACCAAACCGAACTGGCGTTTTCATATCTTTACGTGAGGTAAATCCTGGCACTAAGACTTTCACTAAAATAAAACCAAGCAAACCCAGTGAATAAGCCATTAAACTGCGCCCCGCCATTGCCACGTCATGCACACCAAACTCATTATATTGAAACAAGGTTGAAATCATCGGCTCAGCCAACATCATTAAGCCCAAAGAAGCTGGCGCACCAATTAAAATTACTAATTTCAAGCCCCAATCTAATGATTTAGAAAAAGATTCCATATCATCAGCTGCGTGATTTTTAGATAAGCTAGGCAAAATTACTGTCGCCAAGGCGATACCAAAGAGCCCTAAAGGAAATTCCACCAAGCGATCCGAATAATACAACCAAGACACGCTACCAGTCGCTAAAAATGAAGCAATCAAGGTATCTAATAATAAATTAATTTGCGTAATCGACACACCAAATAAAGCCGGCACCATCAACTTTAAAATATGTTTTACTCCAGAATCTTTAAAACCAAAGCGTAAACGTGGTACCAAACCCAATCGGCGCAAAGCAGGAAATTGAAATACCAATTGCACCCCACCCGCAAAAAAAACACCCCAAGCCAAAGCAACCACCGGCTTATCCATTAACGGTGCGAGCCAAATTGCCGCAGCAATCAAACACAGATTAAGAAATACAGGCGTAAACGCAGGTACAGCAAACTTACCAAAGGAATTTAAAATCCCTCCTGCAAAAGCCACCGAAGAAATAAAAAATAAATACGGGAAAGTAATACGTAACATTTGCACCGCTAAATCATACTGCTCACCTTCCCAAGCAAATCCTGGCGCAAACAGCATAATCAAATAGGGTGCAGCTAGCATTCCTATTATAGTAGTGACCATCAAAATTATCGCTAGCGTTCCTGCAGTACGATCGATAAAATTACGTAAGGCTTGCTTACTACCCTGCTCTTTATAATCTGATAGTACCGGTACAAAAGCTTGAGAAAATGCCCCTTCGGCAAATAAACGGCGTAAAAAATTAGGGATTTTGAAAGCAACAAAAAAAGCATCCGTCCCCGAATCGGCACCGAAGAAGCGAGCAAACATCATGTCGCGGATAAAACCTAAAATACGTGAAATCATCGTCATGCTACTGACGATAGCAGTTGATTTAAAAAGTTTACGGCTCAAAGCTCAAGTCCCTGTGATTAAATATTTGACAATCATATCATTTAACAGGAAAATGGAGAGCTTAAAAATATTTAACGTAACAACCGAGGCATCATGGCTAATACAGCTCAAGCAAAAAAACGTGCACGTCAGGCAGAAGTCAGTCGCGTCCGTAACACTGGACAGCGTAGCAACCTACGTACATTCATCAAAAGAATTCTTGCTGCAGTAGAAGCTGGTGACGTAGAAAAAGCAACAGCGGCTTATGCTACAGCTGTTCCAATTATCGACTCAGCAGTTAACAAAGGCCTTATTCACAAGAATAAAGCTGCAAGAAACAAAAGCAGATTAAACAACAAAATCCGCGCAATGGCTTAATTAAGCCCGTATCGGATTAATAAAATACCAGACAGTCTTTTAGGCTGATCTGGTATTTTTTTGCCTAAAATCCAGCCCTTCGCCAACGCACTACAAATCCATCACAACACCGTATATACTTGCATAACCCTTCACTCACAAGGACTCATTATGCCTACATCAAATAAATTACGCTGGGGAATACTTGGCGCAGCCCGTATCAACCAACAACTTATGCCCGCGATAGTCGCTGCAAAAAACAGCGAACTGAGCGCCATTTCCAGTCGCAGAGCAGGCGCAGCCGAAGCCATCCTTAAAGAATATGCCCCTCAAGTCGAACAAGCGCCCATTTACAATGATCCCTCCGAACTACTCAAAGACCCGAACATAGATGTAGTCTATATACCGCTCGCCAGCCAAGATCACGCCCAATGGACTTTACGCGCTATCGAACACGGCAAGCACGTACTCTGCGAAAAACCTATGGCGCTTAGCGTTACTGATATAGAAGCAATAGAGGCAGCCGCTAAAAAACATAATGTTTATGTTATGGAAGGTTTTATGTATCGCTTTCACCCGCAACATCAGCGTATTCAAGAAATCATCGATGCCGGAACAATTGGCGCAGTGCGCTCAGTACGCACTTGCTTTGCCTACCCCATGCAGCCAGCACGCCTATATCGCATAGACCGAGACATTTCCCAAGGTGGCGGCGCTATGTGGGACATCGGCTGCTATGCGATACATGCCGCTCGACTTTATTTTGGCAACACTCAAGCACAAGCCGTCACTTCGCTGGCAAAATACAATGCGGATGGCGCAGATATTAGTAGTAGTGGAATCATTGATTTTGGCGATGGAAAATACGCACAATTCAGCTTTAGCTTTGAACACTCACGCCGCGCCGAATACGAAATTATCGGCACCAAGGGCGGTCTAAAATGCCATAACGTATGGGCAAAACAAACTGAAGAGCCTATTATTTCCTGGTGGACCGATAACGGCGAACAGCACACTGAAACCCTAGACTGCGCTAATCACTTTCAATTAGAGGTCGAGCACTTTACGGACTGCATACTCAAACAACAGCCCCCAAAACTTTCACTACAAGACGCAAAAGATAATTGCACAATTATCACTGCCGCCCTGCAATCAGCAGAGCAAGGCAACACTATACACCTCAAATAACATAGCAAGACTTAAAACAAGAGACTTCTCCAGCAACATAGGCACCCACACAACTTTCTAACATTAAAGTACAATGAACTACAAGTCAGGATAGCAACTTCTCATTATCCACGGATAACGGCCTATAAAGTATCGTCATTCCCGAGGTATTTTTATCGGGAATCTATGACTGGAAATAGCTCTAGGCTGCCGAAATCAACCATTTTATACGCGCTTTACTTTCCTTGCTTATGGATAAAGCATTTACAGGATGTGTCGACGCAGGAGGCGCATCGATGGACTATTGATGCGCTTCGTTCCTCAGCACATCCTACGGATTTTATTTATATAGAGCCATAACGCTCCGGATAATCTACTTTTTTCACAGTCTAGGATACCCTCTCCCTCTGGAGAAGGGTTAACTCAAGAGCCTCACTTCCTCCGCCCCCTTAAACATAAATTCCACACACCACAAATGACAAAATAACTTTTTCATGCTAGCATTGACAAGTTTCTCTGCATGAAAATATTACTAATAAAATAGTTTAATAAGCCACTTTCAAGAACAGCGCATTTTTATAAAATGCAGAACAACAAAAGCAGGCTACAAATTTCTCGCAGTTATTACCCTAAATTACTTTTACTGTTTTAAAAGTTAAAATTAAACAGTTAAAACTAACTATCATTGTTGCTTAAACGGGCTGGATGGATGAACAAAAACTCCCCATTAAATAAATCAAATCAAATGCTTTATAATGCTGAATCTTCACAAGACAGCTGTGGCGTGGGCTTTATTACCCACAAACAAAGCAAACAAACGCATGATTTATTAAGTAAATCACACGAAGCACTTTGCACTATTCCTCATCGCGGCGGCATGAGCGCCGAAGGTATTGGTGATGGCGCTGGGGTCAATATAGACTTATCTCTTAAGTTTTTCCGTAAAGTCACAGAACAAGCAGCCCTTGAATTAGGTCAATTCGGTGTAGCTAACTTTTTCTTTCCCGAAGATCATAGCCACTTTGATTCTGCTGCACTTGATTTAGTAGAAGAGCATTTAAAAGAGTACAATTTACCTGTTATCAAGTGGCGCGACATTCCCGTTGATAACAGCATCATTAATGCCGCCTCGGTAAAAGCACAACTGCCTATTAAACAAGTTATTTTTGGTCGCCCTGAGACACTAAAAGGTGCCAGCCATGCCGAATTTGAGCGCTATATCCAAGATGTACTACTGACTATTGAAGATGAAGGTTTCACTCGTCATGAACTAGACGGATTTTATCCTTTATCAATGAGTTCTCGCACACAAGTCTATAAAGGTCGTTTAAATTCATTTGAAGTTATCCCTTACTTCACCGATTTATACGATAAAGACCACGAAATCAGCACACTGTTTTTCCACACGCGATTTTCTACCAATACCGCCCCTGCAACCATGATGGCTCAGCCATTTCGTTATATGGCGCATAATGGCGAATTAAACACCGATAAGAAAAACCGTTTAAGTGAACAAGCTATTGCTAGACAGCACGGAAAACACCTAGTTTTCCCAATGGGTCAATCAGATTCAAGCCGCTTAGACCAAACTTTATCGCGCCGCATTCATGAAGATAAACTAGATATCGTTACCGCAATCTTAGCGATGATGCCGCCTGCATGGGAAAATGACACCACGCTTTCAGCCGATGTCAAAGCAATGCTGGAATATTTCAGCTTATACGAAGAAAAAAATGACGGCCCCGCTGCGCTAATTTTTAACGATGGCATTCGCGTAGGCGCGCGTCTTGATCGCTTAGGTCTACGTCCATTACGCTCAGTCGAAACAACAGAATATTTAGCGGTTATGTCCGAAGCCGGTCAAATCGATTTCCCTTCTAAAGACGTATTAAAACGTGGCCGTATTGAAGCAGGCGGAATGATCTATTTTGATCATGAAACAGGCAAATCTTACGACAGCCATGAAGTAATGGAGCGTTTGGCAAAAGAAACGGATTACCATGCTTTATTAAAAGCACGCGCAATTCATTTAGATGACGTAGAGCCTGTTGATTTTTCTACACTGGACAATCAACACCCGTTCAATATCGACCAACAGCACACGGCTTATTCACTCAACCAAGAAAGCTTCAAGTTCTTACTTGATCCTATGCTGAGCACAGGTTTAGAGAAAATTTCGGCCATGGGTTACGGCATTACGCCTAACGCATTGTCTGGTGCAGAAGGTGGCATGTCACGTTATTTCAGCCAACGTTTTGCACAAGTCACCAACCCGCCGTTAGATTCATTACGTGAAAGCGATGGCATGACTTTGCGCGTTGCCTTAGGTGCTAAACCGACCTTTTCTGCCACAACAAGCAAGCAATTAGTGATTAATTCACCGATTTTACAGCGCACGCAACTAGAGGCATTACGCCAACAAGACACCGTTAGCGTCGTTACGCTTGATGCTTTATATACACCAGATTCAGAAAATGCGGCACAAAATGAAAAAAACCTGGTTCAAGCTTTAACTAAGGTTTGCAATCAAGTCGGTGAAGCCGCCAAAGCAAATACCGGGATCATTATTCTTAGCGATATTAATATCAGCCAAGAAAAAGCAGCCATCCCAGCACTATTATTAATTTCTGCTACCAACCAGCACTTAGTAAAAGAAGGCCTGCGCTTTAATTCTTCACTGGTCTCCGAAACAGGACAAGCAGTCAGCGCACACGACATTGCGACAGCTTTAGGTTTTGGCGCCTCGGCGATCTGCCCATTAAGCGTACATAACCGCGTTATCTCGCAATACAGCGAAGATAAACAACAAAAAGCCCTAGATAGTTATCAAAAAGCGGTCGAAAAATCGCTTATGAAAACCATGGGTAAATTTGGCTTATGTACTGCAGAAAGTTATATAGGCGGTGAGTTCTTCGAGTCTAATTATATTGATACTGACGAAGCATTACTAAAAGCTTATTTCCCAAATATTAACTCCTCTGTGGGCGGCGTACGTTTTGCTGATATTGCGGCGAGCGCAACAGAATGGCATCACAAAGCTTTAACGGTAAGCGCCGAAAGCGATATTCCCTTCTTAGGCTTGTTTAAAGAACGCAACGAAGGTGCGGGACATACCTTTGGTAATACCTCGGTACGTGAATACATCCACATGACCGACGAAGATATTCTGTATATCAATCAAGAAAAATCGCCAGAAGTTAGCGATAAAGCTTATGCTGATTTTGGCTATGAAAAACGTACGCCAGCACAAATTGATAATTTTGGTATTACACCAGCATATCGTAATTTCACACGCATTTTGATGGAAGAGCGCGATAGTCGCCCTGCCGCTTTACGTGATGTGATGAGTTACCCAGCAGATATTTCTCGCGCCAAAGAAACCGCCGAGTTTGATGCGATTTTAGGCAAGCAAAATATCTATGGCAATATCAACTTCAGTATTCGAGGCTTAAGCACTGAACAAAAAGAAAATAGCGTTGTCATTAGTTTAACTAACGACAACTCTAAACAACGCCTAGATAATTTAGCGACACATTTTAAAGCTCGCTTTGCTGATGCCGTCGATTTTAAAGTATCGGATACCTGCATTGAAGCTAGCTTTAGCGATGCCGATAGTATTGTTGCTCATTATTTCAAAAACATTGTTAGCACTCACGATGCTATTTCACTAAGTGACGTACAGCCAGCGCATGAAATCACAGCGACTTTAGCATCTGGCGCGATGAGTCATGGCGCATTATTAGCCGAAGCACATGAAGCTGTCGCACAAGGTACTAATATTGCCGGCGCAATGAGTAACTCGGGTGAAGGTGGCGAGCACTCCAGCCGTTACAACACCATTAAGTCGAGCAAAATAAAACAATTTGCTTCGGGTCGCTTTGGCGTTTGGGTCGGTTATTTAGCTGACCTAAATATCGAAGAAATTGAGATTAAAATTGCTCAAGGCGCGAAACCCGGCGAAGGAGGACAGCTACCTGCCGCTAAAGTTTCCGTAGAAATTGCAGCAGCACGAGGCGGCACACCGAAAGTTGAATTAATCAGCCCTCCTCCGCATCATGATACTTATTCAATTGAAGATTTAGGCCAATTGATTCACGACGCTAAAGCAGCTCGGGTAAGAGTTGTCGTTAAACTGGTTTCTTCAGAAGGCATAGGCACAATTGCGGTCGGCGTTGCTAAAGCGGGTGCTGATGTCATTAACGTCGCAGGTAACACAGGCGGTACAGGTGCCGCAGCAGTAACTAGTTTGAAAAACACCGGTCGTTCACCAGAAATTGGTATTGCCGAAGTACATCAGGCACTTGCTGCTAATGGCTTGCGCGACAAAGTGATCTTACGTTGTAGTGCCGCCCATCAAAATGGCTCTGATGTTGTTAAATCAGCGATTTTAGGCGGTGACTCTTTCGAGTTCGGCACGACTGCACTCATGATGCTACGTTGCGTGATGGCGAAAAACTGTAATATTCGCTGTCCAGCGGGTTTAACTACAATTCATGAAGAGTTTAAAGGCGACCCACGCGTTTTAGCTCAATACTTTATGAACTTGGCGCATGAGGTTCGTGAGATTCTTGCCGCTTTAGGTTATCAAAGCCTTGCCGAGATTCGCGGACAAACGCACTTATTGCATTTGATTAATCATGAATGTATGGTCGGCCAACTGGACTTCACTAAATTATTACATCACGTTGATGTGGTTAAAATAGCTAACCCAGTTTACCTAGAAGCCAATTTTTCTATTGATGATAAAATCATCGAACAGTTTAAAGCGGGCTTTATTGATGGCAAGCAGCAGCAAGTGATTGTTGAAGGGCCTGAATTCAAACTCAACAACTGCAATAAAACAGTCGGTGGACAAGCGGCAATTGATATAGAACGTTTGTTAGCTTATCAGCTAAATGATCAAGAAATTGCGCAACACCCACATATTTACACTAACCAACATAAGCGTCGTTATTTAGCCGCCGATACGTTGATTGTACGCACGCATGGCTCAGCCGGACAAAGCTATGGCGCATTCAACAACGACGGTATGCGCATGGAACATACCGGCACTTGTAACGATGGCGTCGGTAAAACGGCCTCTGGCGGTACGATTGTTGTATTGTCTCCCGGTGGCGGTCATAAAGTACCCGGCGAAAACGTTTTAGTTGGTAATTTCACCTTATTTGGTGCTACAGGCGGCAAAACCTTTATTAACGGCGAAGCGGGCGATCGATTTGCTGTGCGTAATTCCGGTGCTATGGCCGTTGTCGAAGGTGTAGGGGATTTTGCCTGTGAATATATGACTAACGGCGCAGTACTTAATATCGGTACTTTTGGTAAAGGTTTCTGCAATGGGATGTCGGGTGGTAATGCTTACCAGTATGACCCTGAGGATAAACTAGAACATCTTTACGATGCGTCTTCAGTGGAAATCAGAGCTTTAGCAGAAGAGAGCGATACTGCGCGTGCACATGAGCAATTTGTCATCTACATGCTAGAACAACATGCAGAATATGCACAATCAAGTGTCGCACAACACTTATTGGATAACTGGGCTACGGAACGTGAAAATTTTAAATTCGCTGTCCCTCTGTGGTTATACAAAACGCAAACAGCAGAATATCTGACAAAATCAGTCGACCGTAAAGCTATGATTGAAGAGTTAGCCGTAGACCAATCTCAGCAACAAATCAATCAAGTGCAGCAAGCTTACTTGCATAACGCCGTTCTATTTGATGGCTTAACGCCGTCTTATGGCGAGACTGATAGCTCACTGTCGTTTAAATTGATTAATAGCTTTGCAGTATTGAATAAAGCGACTCAGATTGCTGCTACACAAGTACAAAGTGAAGCAGAAACAGAAACTGCTGCGCAGCGCTTAATCCTCACTAAAGCAAGAAAGTTACAAGATATTTTAGTCAAAGAAGCGCGCGAAGCTTATGCTAACTATGATGATGCTCAACTGGCTATTCTATTAGCCAACAAGCGCTTAAATGATTACAAACAAGCCTTGATTTTACGTGACGTACAAAGTACTTATTCGCTAGGCTCAACTAACTGGATTATTGAACAATCAGCGATTAATACTCAGGCACTTATTGATATTCCTAGCGTAGACGAATATTTAGCCGCGCTGAATAGCCAAACGGTTATTCAAGACATGATAAAAACGAAAGAAGCTGCATAAATGCTAAAAGGTAGATGCATGAATCATGTACCTACCTCTTCTTATTCTAATACGACTAAATAGAGACCTTTTTAAGAGTAGCCCATGACAACAGCGAACAATACTCAAAACATACCTTTCAATGAGGCACAACAAGCCTGGTTAGGTGGTTTTTTTGCCGGCATGCACTCGCACATTTTACAAAGTGCTGGTTCTGGTGATGCTGCTAATGCACGCACCATTACAATTTTATACGGCTCACAAACAGGCAACTCCGAATCTGTTGCCAATGATGCCGCTCAAGCAGCTAAAGCGCACGGCTTAAATGCTAAAGTTTTAGGCATGGATGAAATCGAGCGCGATGCTTTTATTGACCTTGAATATTTACTGATTATTACCAGTACTTATGGTGAAGGCGATATGCCGGATAATGCTCAAATGCTATGGGAAGCCATTAGCTCAGATGACAGCATTAGCTTAGCGAATATGAAATATTCAGTACTAGCTTTAGGTGATACCAGTTATGACTTATTTTGCAAAGCGGGTATTGATTGGGATCAATGTTTAGCTAAACTAGGTGCAACTTGCCTTGTTGAGCGCGTTGATTGCGATGTCGATTTTGACGAAGCCGCCGAAAGCTGGATTAGCAATGTTATTCCTCTGATGAGCAATGGTGCAGCGACCATGACGGTGGATAGCAATGACACAGAAAAAGCACCTACATACGGCCGTAAAAATCCTTTCCCAGGTAAATTAGTGGCTAACCGTTTATTGACTAGCCCTGATTCATCAAAAGAAACCCGTCATTATGAAATTTCTATCGCCGGCTCTGGGTTGAGCTATGAAGCGGGCGACGCACTTAATGTCGTACCGACTAACTGCCCTGAACTTGTTGCTGATATTATTAAAGCGATTGGCTGTACTGGCGATGAAGAAGAGCCTGTACATGGCGAATTAATACCACTTAGCACCGTGCTACGCGAACATTTTGAAATCAAATTACCGAGCAAAGAACTGTTAGATGAAATTGCTAAACGCTCGGGTAATCAAGACCTTAATAGCGCATTAGCTTCTGGCGATAAAGATAAGCTAGCTAAATATCTATGGGGGCGTGATACTTTAGATTTATTACTGCCTTTCCCTGACATGCAATTTTCAGCGGCTGAATTCCTCGCCTTACTGAAACCACTGCAACATAGAGCTTACTCTATTTCGTCTAGCGGTAAAGCCAACCCTGAAACCGTACATTTAACTATCGGCAGCGTCCGCTATAACAGCTTTGATCGTGAGCATAAAGGTGTCTGCTCAACCTATCTTGCTGATTTAGCCGATGAAAACAGCGCAGTCCGCTGTTTCTTTAGCCCGAATAAAGTGTTCCGCGTACCTGAAGATAACGACTTGCCGATGATTATGGTAGGTCCTGGTACAGGTATTGCCCCTTTCCGTGCTTTCTTGCAAGAACGCGAATTCAGACAAGCAAAAGGTATTAACTGGCTATTTTTTGGTGATCGTAATGCCGCAACCGATTATATCTATCAAGATGAAATCGAAGCGCTGCAAAACAACAAGGTATTAAGTAAATTAGACCTAGCCTTCTCCAGAGACCAAGAAGAAAAAATCTACGTACAAGACCGTATGCGTGAAAAAGGAGCGGAATTATTTTCCCTACTGGAACAAGGCGGTTATTTCTTCATTTGTGGCGATGCTTATCGCATGGCTAAAGATGTCGACAAAGCCTTACATGATGTCATTGCGACACACGGTAAGTTATCTGATGGTCAAGCCACTGACTACGTTAATCAGATGAAAAAAGATAAGCGTTATGTGAGAGATGTTTATTAAATAAGACCGACAACTTGGGGCGCAGGCCTTTTAGTCTGCTTATAAAATGCAGGCCAAAGGCCTGCGCCCCAAATAGCTACCTAAGCTATCAAGCCATGCCTTTGAGTTATGGCAGCCAAATCCAAGCCCCGCTATTTTTAAAAACTATTCCGACTCAATCAATACTTGCACTAATTCACGTAATTTTTTTTGAATTAAACGTGTATTATCCGGTCCCATGCGTAACATTTGCTTATCCAAGTCACTTAGATTTTCTAACTTAGGATCAGCAAATTTATAATGTACTGAGGGGCGAATTACCTCTACTCGACCTGTAATAATTGGCGCTTGCAAAATTTTCCCTACCGCTGCTTTAAAAATATCTGATACTTGATAACTTTGGGGGTAGGAAAACTCTTTAAAAACCACGTCAAAAAGTGGCAAATATTTTTTATAGAGCGCAATTGCCGCTTGATTGTCAATCTTATTAACGGCTTGCGCTAATTGATCATAACGCTGATATGACTTAGGAGAAATATACATTTTATCCCCTCTTGGTATCACCAAAAAAGGCTTGGACAGCTTTAATTCACGCAAAACTTTTGCAGGTGGCCGCATTCCCTGAGACATATCATTAACAGAAGCAATCGTTTTACTAATGATTTTCTCTTTAAATAGCCCTTGCTTTAATTGCGCTGAACCTGAAATAGCCAAGACATCTTGCTTAAATTCTGCATCACTATCTTTTAACTCTGGTAAAACAGCCCCCTCCACCTCGGGCAATAAGTCCTCCGCTTCATCAGGTAACTCCTGATCCTGCACATCTGGGGAAAAATCACCTCCTTGCACTTCAATTCCTAAATCATCAGCCGGCTCAACTTCAGGTATGGATAACACTTGCTCAGTGACATCATTACTAGATGTAGAGCTGCCCTCATCATCTTTTAGCAACGCGAGTAAGCCTAAAACTAGTAAAATAACAACCAAACACATCATTAAAATAGCAGGCCAAACCTTAGACTTTTCTGAATCACTCATATCTTATTCCTCTTAGCTAAATCCCATATATCCATACAAAAAGTATCGGTACTTTAATAAAGAAAACCAATCCTAATTAGTTATCCTCGTATAATATGCCTAAGTAAATACTAATTCAATCAAAGGAATCAACATGGCTTACACTATTTATTTATCTGGCGAAATTCACAGCGATTGGCGCGAGCAAATCAAACAAGGTATTTTTGAGCAAGGCCTAGAAATTGAAGTACTTGGCCCTATTACCGACCACGAAAGCAGCGATAATGTCGGCATAGAAATTTTAGGCGCAGAAGAACAAGATTTTTGGAAAGACCATAAAGCTGCAAAAATAAATTCCTTGCGTACACAAAGCTATATTGGTCGTTCTGATATTGTTATCGTAAGATTTGGCGACAAGTACCGTCAATGGAATGCTGCTTTCGATGCAGGCACGGCTTATGGCTTAGGAATCCCCGTCATTACTTTGCATGCACCAGAATTAACACATGCCTTAAAAGAGATTGATGCTGCTGCATTAGCTGTAACAGAGACACCTCAGCAAGTTATTGAAATTTTGAAATATATTTCTCAAGAATAAAGCCCTCAGCAGATACGATGCGTTAAATAAAGATAGCGCATCATTACCTTTTTCACTCCAATAGCGGAATCCTTATGAAAAAAGTACTACTACTTATTCTTGCCGCGGGCTTTGCTACCAATGAGTTTTTAGAACAAAACCCTACTTTCGTAGCATCGAGTGGAGCACAAGGCAGCGCCACAAGCAGCCCACTTCCCCCGTCCCCTAATACACAAGCAAACAACCAAACCCTCAACAACGCCTACCAGAACAGACAAAGCGATGTTCAAGTTAATGGCTCAGGCATCGTTATACGCACACTAGCTGACGACAAAAAAGGCAGCCAGCATCAAAGGTTTCTGGTTAAACTTTCTTCAGGGAATAGGATATTAATCGCGCACAATATTGACTTAGCGCCCCGCATCAACGCATTACGTGAAGGAGATATGATTGAGTTTTATGGCGAATATGAATGGAATGAAAAAGGTGGCGTAGTGCACTGGACCCATCGCGACCCTCGCGGCAATCATGAAAGTGGCTGGCTGAAGCATAAGGGCTCAACTTACCAGTAGTAGAAATTCGTGTAAATAATAAACGAACCTCACATACAGCGTCTTGCTTATATGATTAGAAGCTCTGCTTCACCGCTCATTAGGCTGGTAACTGCACAGCAGGAGTAGCGCAAGCATATACTCCCAAGTAGAAATTGGGAGTATAAATAGCCCTCTATTAGGCCAGCTAACCCTTAGAGGCTGTGAAAGTATTCAGGATAATCCCCCTCCTTATCAAGGAGGGGCTAGGGGAGGTTTGATATTTAATTAAAATCTAAATAATATCAAGGGTCTATATTTTTATAGATCCCCCCTCAATCCCCCCTTCTCAAGGAGGAGGCTAAAAGCACAATACTCTTTCACAGTCTCCCTAGCGCCCCTCAAAGACCACAACTGACCTAGGCGGCACTAAGTAATCATGATGACCTAAAGGGACTTGCTGTTCTGGTAGGACTATATCCGAAGGCGAGCTTAACGCGGTATTAGCAGCCAGATACCACTCACGTCCTTCAACTATGGGTAAATGCATCACTAGCTCATCATCCGACATATTCAACATAACATGCAAATCAGCTTCTTGCTCACCAACCGCTGCCAATGTAAAAGCTAGAACTTGTGCCTCAGGGTCTAGCCATTGCGGCTCACCATCAACACCATGCCATTGAATATCAGGCATACGCCTTACTTCACTATTTTTATTTCTCACAAAACGGCGACGCTCAACACCGCCCCACGTCTCTGAAACACCCTCACCAGTCAGGAAACGACGTCGCATTAAGGATTTATGTCGCTTACGCAAAGCAATCATTTGCTGAACAAAACGCAGCATATCCGCATTTTTCTCAGCTAAACTCCAATCAAACCAAGTGAGTTCATTATCCTGACAGTAGCCATTATTATTTCCTTGCTGGGTATTGAGTACTTCATCGCCCGCCAGCAACATCGGCACACCTTGGCTCAATAACAATAATGCAATACTATTTTTCGCCTGCTTTTTGCGAAATTCTAAGATCGTAGCATCATTAGTTTCACCCTCAACACCACAGTTATAGCTGAAATCATGATTGCCGCCATCACGGTTATCTTCACCATTCGCTAGATTATGTTTACCGTTATAGCTAACCAAATCATTTAACGTAAAGCCATCATGACAAGTAATAAAATTAATGCTATTAATGGGCAATCGACCTTGATGCTGGTATAGGTCACTGCTCGCACAAAGTCGAGTGGCAACTTCCGAAATAATGCCTTTATCCCCACGAAGAAAACTACGCATACTATCGCGGTATTTACCGTTCCATTCTCCCCAGCGATAGCCAGGAAAACTACCAACTTGATAAAGCCCTGCCGCATCCCACGCTTCAGCAATCAATTTGGTTTTTGCTAATTGTTCTGACAGTTCAATACCCCATAAAACCGGAGGATCTTGCAACACTTCACCATTTTGTCCACGCGCCATAGCACTCGCTAGATCAAAGCGAAAACCATCAACATGCATTTCTCTCACCCAGTATTCTAGGCAGCCAATAATAAAATTAGCGATAACGGGGTGATTAGCATTTACCGTATTACCGCAGCCGGTATAGTCACGGAATTTACTTTTATCATCGGCATTCAAATGATAAACAATATCTGTGCCTAGCCCTCTAAAATTAATAATTGGGCCATCTTCACCTGCTTCTGATGTGTGATTAAAAACCACATCCATGATGACGCCAATTTCAGCTTTATGTAGCGCTTTAACTAAATCACGAAATTCTTGTATATGTGTGCCCTTTTCGGGCGTTACACAATAACCGGGGTGCGGACTAAAGAAACTGTGCGTGCTGTAGCCCCAATAATTTTTCAATCCTAGCTTAGCAGTGCCACTCGGAACATCTTGCTCATCAAATGCCATCACCGGCATAAGCTCAACATGGCTAATACCTAAAGCTTTAAGGTAAGGAATTTTTTCAATCAAAGCCGAAAAAGTTCCTGGGTGCTGTGCCCCGGACCTTTCATCCTTAGTAAACCCTCCTACATGCAACTCATAAATAATGGCATTTTCACTTTTATAGGAAAAAGGAGTGTCACCTTCCCAATCATAGCTCTCATCAGGCACCAAATTACGCATCGCTGTATGACCATTATCACCAGGTAGACAGGCTTTATTTCGATCCCACAATGTATCACTGATCGCACGCGCCCAAGGATCAAGCAAATGCTTTTCCTTATCAAAGCAAAGGCCACTCTCAGAAGTGTTACAAGGGCCATCCATGCGCCATGTATACCAAGTGCCTGTAGGTAAGTCATGAACAAGAACATGCCATGAATAAAATGTTTTATTGCTGGCCGCCGTTAAAGGGATTACCTGAAAGGGTTCCTGATGAGTAGAGCTGGAAAATAGTAGAAGCTCTACAGCTGTCGCATGACGACTAAAAATAGAGAAATTAACGTCATTAAGTTTAAATCGCACGCCTATAGGGTACGGCGATCCTGGAGAAACTTCATATAGTGTATTCATGGATATTGATTCCATTTTTTAGATCGATTATTAGCTTTGAAACAAAAAAGAACCCTGTTCGCCCAAAAAAATACAGCATTCAATTTCAAGAAATAGCCACAAATTTAAATTAGCCGAGTAGACTAACATTACACAAGGAATTACGTCTATATTTTCATCTTAAAAATGGGCATTACCACTCATATTTAGGCACTATTTTTTGTTAAAGACTAATTATTT
>JAUVAA010000103.1 GCA_030591965.1 bacterium | reverse complement strand
TACAGGCCTAAAAGTGCTCACCAACATCCTCAATAAAACGTTTGAAACGGGTCGTAAAGTATCTGATGGTTTCAAGGAAAATATGAGGATTCAGTTTGATGAATTTCTACCCCAATGGAACTATACTGCAGTTCCTGATAACTCGGTAGTTTCAGGTTTAATTAAATCCTGAGTCCTTAGTTTGCCTTCAAGCTCCACTATTTATAAAAATAAGCTCTTATTCTTGACAAAAACACTCAGTTGTTATTCCTTTTTAATAGGCGTATACCTTAAGTATAGAAAGAACGAAATGCTAAACCTACTGTAAAGTAGAGACTGAAAGTAACGAACCCTAAATGGGAAGTCGAACTGCCGAAAACGATCTATGAAGAGAAGTAATTGATGTGTATTTTAATATTATATCTATAGTACACATCGACGTGCTGAGTCTTATTAATCAATAATAACAATTAGGGTTTTAAAAATGACAATCGAAAAAAAAGATAACAAAACATTCTTTCTTATAGTTGGCGTATGCTCATTTCTTGTGATTGGGCTTGTTTCAATATTAAAAGCAAGAGAAACAGAACATCTAAGTTACAGTGAGAATACATCTGTTCAACAAGAAGCAGAATTGTATAATAACGCGAAAGATTACAATAATGTAGTAGTGCCAGTATCTACTACTGCTCCAGCAACAGTTGCGCCGATAAAGCATACGATGAAAAATACTCAGCCAGTTGCAAAACAAAGTACGTATGTAGCTCCTGAGCATACTATGCAAAATACTCAGCCGACTACACTAGCTCCTGAGCATGCCATGAAGAATACTCACTAGAAGGAAGTATTTATTCCTGCGCTTATAACACTATAAATAGAGCTTAGTTAACGAAGCGGAAAACAGGGTTTAATACTTCTAAAGAAGTCATGTTTTGGTTATGTGCTTTGAATTGTAAATTTTTAGGTCATAACTAAAGTCATTTGTGTTCATCAATCTCTGTCAGGATAAGTTAGTACTAACTGACGGAGACCCTGTAGATTATTAAATTGCAAAAATAATCGCAATGCTAAGACAAAAATAATCTATCTCATCTTGGACTAGTAAGGCATTTGAACAGAAACTTACGGTTTCTGAATCAATTTAATTGTCTTAACTATAAATTTGTATGCAATAAAATCAACCCGCTAAATACGGGTTATTTTTGCGTTGTGACATACTCAGGCACCACAGTCCACATTTCAATAATGCAATAAAGGCAAGCATAATAGGTATCTGCTTGCCTTTAATTTTTAATAATGTCCATTTTTAAGGAAATTAAACATCATGAAAAAAAACGAAGCGATCTCAAAAATCATGTCCTCAGAGGTTGTTACTGTTCATCAGAACCAAAAACTAAGTGATGTGCGCCATATTATTTGCGAATCAAATATCCACCATGTTCCTGTAGTTGATGGGAACACATTGGTCGGGCTAATAAGCTACACCGATCTGATGAAGCTGAATATTGTGATTAGTGGTGCTGACGCACGTACGATTGATGCAATCGTTGATCAGCAATTTACCATTCAAGAGGTCATGGTCACCGAGTTGACGGCACTTACTGATACCGATACTATCAGACAGGCAACTAAAATACTTGCCGCGGGTACTTTTCATTCCCTTCCAGTGATAGACAAGCAAAAACAGCTTGTTGGTATCGTCACAATGACTGATTTAATACGATATCTTAACGATCAATATTAAGAAAATACGATTATTGCGCATCCGTTTATTACCTTACAGGAATTTTGTTTTTTCAATCGTCTTGATGAATGAATAATTGGGTGTGCAATTTCAGAAACTTAATAATATGGTTGTGTTTAGTCTGGCTTGGATCAGTAGTGGTCATTAAGGCAATAGTCTCATACTAACATCGTTACCAAGCCTGACAATCAACTTCAACTTACCTTATTCTTCTTACGCGAGATTCATTGCGGCAAAAAACCTTAGCCTGCATAGGGTCTTGTGAAAAACAGCAAGTTATTTTATGGTTATTCCTTGTAAAAGGAACCAAAAGGACCAGTATCGATTGAAAATTAAAATGACTGCTAAGGGTTGGTTACTGACCATTGGACCTAGACTTATAAAGTCTCCTAAAATTATAAGTCTGGATAGTCGCTTGTCAGCCAATAGCGGCCATTTGAATATTTTGTTATTGTTACGTACTTAGGAAAATGACTTTTTTATAATTCTAATGTGATTTTAGAAGTTGCATATTACATGGTACTATGCGCTAATATTAATAGGAATCATTCGCATCAATAATCCTATTATTTGTTACTACTTTTAAGAGACCTATATGACATTTTTACGTATTTTTTTTCTAATTTACTCAACATCAATATTTTCTGCTGACCTTTCAATTGAACAAAAACTAGGACAAAAGCTCTTTATTGATATAAATCTGTCTATTAACCAAAACCAGTCTTGTGAGTCTTGCCATTCATTGTCACAAATAGAAGTGCCTACTAAAACCAAATCAGGTTTGTTTAAAATAAAAAAGCAACCAGCATTAGGGTTTGTTGACTCTGAAAATGTCAAAAATGGAACTTCAGTTGCAAACGGCTCAATAGCGAGAAAACTGGGGGCACTCAACCCTCCCAGTGTTGGATATGCTGCTTTTAGTCCCGAATTCCATTGGGATGGTGAACTTTTTATAGGCGGTCAGTTTTGGAATGGACGGGCATCTAACCTTGTTGAACAGGCTCAAGGACCTTTCTTGAATCCCGTTGAAATGGGCATGCCTACAGAATGGTCTGTTATCCAACGGTTACAAGAAAATGCTAGTTATAGGCGATTTTTTGAAAAAATATATGATATTAAATTAAAGGAGATTAAAGAAGGTGATGAAGCTGTTTCAGAAGCTTTTAAAGCTATGGCTCAAGCCATTGCTGAATTTGAAAGGTCGCCTAAATTTAATCGTTTTGATTCAAAATTTGATTTTGAATCCGCTGGTATTACACAATACAATGAATCAGAGCAACGCGGTGCAGATCTTTTCGATGGTTCCGCCCAATGTCGACTTTGCCATGTAACAGAAGGAATCACTGGAGACAACACTCCCTCGTTATTGACTGATTTTAGCTATGATAATCTAGGTGTTCCTGCTAATCCACAAATCCCAGGCTCACCCGCCCCAGATATCGGTTTGTTAGGAAACCCGAATTTAGAAAATGCCCGTGGAGAACCCTCATTAATTGCCGAAGTTCAAGGCAAACATAAGGTCATGAGCCTTAGGAATATAGAGCTAACAGCTCCTTATATGCATAATGGTGTTTTTAAAACGCTTGAGGAAGTAGTTCATTTCTATAATACGCGAGATGTTTTACCCAAATGTACTGAACCAGCGGATATTTTTAATTCTGGGTTTGGTAAAACGTGTTGGCCAGAGGGTGAGTTCAATGCTACAAGAAATATTTCTGAGCTGGGTGCTTTGGGTCTATCAGGGCAAGACGAAGTTGATCTTGTTTCCTACTTAAAAACATTTACTGATAATTATCCAAAGTGGGGGAATGAAGGAGTCATCCATGATCCTAATGTACCTAGAAGATCACAGTCGCCTTTTGTCGAGTTTCCTGTGCCAAGAACTCTAAAATAACAGGTAACTACTCAGCGTAATTTAAATTTATAACCGTTTGATTTAAAGTAATAATTAATGTATCTCTCTGATTTCCAGCCTAGTTTTAACCCATTTTTAATGGTGCAAACGAACAGGAATAGAGCAGATTAAAATATACCTATTTGATTTTAAAGTTAAAAAACACGCTGAGTAGTTACAAATTTTATAGCGATCAAGTTTGGTCAGTACAACTTAATTTCATGCCCCCTTAGCGGACTAAAGTCCGCCCTACCCTGCGATCTTCTTATCTGAACTTTCAGGTTTAAAAAGTTCTGCGGCAAACTCAAGATACGATGTTATTTGTGGAGTGACGGGGATTTTCCATTTTTTTTCTACGATACGCGAGAGTATATTATCTAACCAGATCCGGTTAGCTTTAGCTTTATGGATGATCAAATGATAGGATTCTTGCTCGCCAATAATGGCAAAATCTTCGAGCCAAACTTCAATGGCTTCTGGTTCACCAACAAGATGTACTTGCACATAGGCCGTGCGCGCATCGAGGTCAAAGCTAAAGCCAGTTAATTCTGCAATATCTTTAAGGATGATGTTGGCTACCCATTTAATCAATTTGGTAGGGGTTAGTTTGATGACTAATTTTGTTAACTTTACTTTAAAACTCATTTTTCACCTTCTTTCATTACTCAGTTAATATCTATAATTTATACCATTATTTGCGCTATACATTGCGTAAATTTGATGACAATAAATAATAACTATCTCTTATAACACAGAGCCCACCCTTTTACAAAAAAGTCGTATGAATTTTAAGTATCACTCCAAATGGCTAATTCTGCTATTTTTGTCTTTAAACCAGACAAGCTTATTAATGGCTTCTGAAAACGTCATTCCTCAAGCTAACGCGCCATTAAACGCTCAAACGCTAGTTGCTAAGGTATTAAGCGCAAACCCACAAATAGAAATCGCCCAAGCAACATGGCAAGCCTCCAGCGCACGTATTGGTCAAACTTCCGCATTAGATGATCCGCAACTGAACTACACGATGGCACCCATGACCATAGGTGGGCAAGGTAGCTACGGACAGCGGATTGAAATTTCCCAAAAAATCCCTTGGTTAGGGAAATTAGACTTACGTAATGCGACAGCAAGCCATAAAGCCAAGGCTGAGAAACATAAAATAGCCATTTTACAATTACAGCTATCAGCCAGAGCCAAAACGCTTTTTGCAGATTGGTATTTTATTCATCAAGCCACGGCCATTAATAAAACCCAACTCACTTTATTAACTGAACTTCGTGCTATTTCGGTGAATCGTTACAGTACAGGGGAAGCAAGTAAGCAGGAAACTTTACAAGCGGATGTCGAAATAGCGTTACTAGAACACCAGACGATAAGGCTTGGACGTGAAAACCGTACTATTCGTGCGCATATCAATACTTTATTAAATCAACCCCCTGATAAGCCATTAGCTAAACCAGCAGATTTAAAAACTATCAACACTTTGCCAGAAATCAATACATTGCAAGAACAAGCCTTACAAACTCGCCCTGAATTGAAAGCATTAAATGCTACTATTAAAGCAGCGAAATCTAATTCTGAATTAGCACTCAAAAATAACTACCCCGATATTAATCTTAAAGCGGGGTATAACAGCTTATGGGATAACAGCGATAAGCATTTTACCATTGGCATTGGCTTTAACCTTCCCCTATATCAAGGTAAACATAGAGCCGCAGAAAGCGAAGCGCTGGCGCTGAGCAAACAAGCCGAATGGACGCGCGTTGATTTTATCGCTCAGCTGAAAGAAGAAGTACAAATCGCTTATGATCGAGTACATGAAAGCCAGCATATATTAGGCTTATATAAAGACAAACTACTCCCGCTAGCAAAGGAATCAGCACAAACAGCACAGTCTGACTATCAAGCAGGAAAAGGTGACTTTCTCACGCTTATTAATAGCGAAAAAAATCATCTACAAACTCAATTACAAGTAGAGCAAGCGTTGACTAACACTTATAAACGGCTCGCCGAGCTTGAAAGTGCCGTCGGTAGTTTTGCTCCTTTACCTGCAACACTCCAAACCAATAGCGCGCCATGAAAGCCATTTATAAAATTCTACTGTTGCTCCTCTTTATCGGTATTTTAGCTGGGCTGTTTCTATTGTCTAGTCCTAAGTCAGATAACAAAACTAAGGTGCAAAAACTCAGTGAAAATCATTTTGCTGGCCCCTTTAAAGTTCAAGTCGTCATTAATCCCGAACAACCTAAAGTTGGTAATAATCAAGTTCAAATCTTACTGCTTAATAAAGATGATAAGCCCATCACTAATGCCATCATTAAAGCCGTAGCAGAAATGCCCGCTATGGGCTCTATGCCGACAATGTATGCTCCCGCTGAAATAATTAATGCGCAAACAGGGCTTTATCAAGGGCAATTTGAATTGCCTATGATGGGCGCGTGGCCATTAACTTTAAATATAGATGCAGGCGCGCAAGGCCAGGCTGAGATTAGTTTTGATATGAGCACGAGTCGCAAAGGTCTAACTCTTTCATCAGCAACACCGAGTACTTTTGCAGTCGCTGAAAACACAGAAAAACGCTCGACTAAATTACAGCCCAAGACTTTCACCATTGATCCTTATCGTCGCCAATTAATCGGTGTACGCACGGAAGAAGTCACTTGTATTCAGATGGTTAAAATACTGCAAACGAGTGCGATAGTCACTTATGATGAAACTCGTCTAACTGATATTAATCTTAAATTTGATGGTTGGATTGAGCAATTAAACGCAGATTTTGTTGGTAAACAAGTGGCAAAAGGCGAGCCATTATTTAGCGTTTACAGTCCTGACCTTATTTCCCTGCAAGATGAATACTTACAAAGTTTACAGCGGCACCACTCTGGACTTAAAACGGCAACCGCGCGTCGGTTAACTCTTTTGGATATTAATCCAAGACAAATTCGGACGATAGAAAAACGCGGCCGTGCTATCGATGCTCTGCCGATTTTATCGCCTATTAATGGCACGATTATCGAAAAATACATCGTTACTGGTTCGGCTTTTAAAGCAGGAACAAAGCTGTTAACACTGGCTGATTTATCTAGCGTTTGGGTAGAAGGTGAAATTTATGCCAAGGACTTAGCTAATGTAACCATTGGCATGAGCGCACACGTATTCGTTGATGGTAAAACAGACAAGCCTTTATCAGGAACCATCAGCTTTATTGAACCTGTGCTTAATAATGCCACGAGAACAGCGCGAGTTCGTGTACAGCTAGATAATCAAGAAGGTTTATTGCGGCCTGAGCAATATGTACGTTTGCAGTTGCAACTAGAATTAGGCCCTCGCTTAGTGGTTCCTAGAGAAGCCGTAGTCTTTAGCGGAAAAAATCGCATCGTCTTTCTGGATTTGGGAGAAGGTCGTTTGCAAGCACGAAAAATAGCAACGGGCGAGAGTAATAAAGATTTTATCGAAGTCCTTAATGGCCTAAGCCACGGCGATTTAATTGTTAGCTCAGGAAATTTTCTGATTGCATCAGAAAGCAAAATGAAATTAGGAACAGAGCAATGGTAAGCAAATATTAATAGTTAATTTAACAATTTTGTAGGATGGGTAGAATGAAGTGCCTGCTTTTTAGGCACGCAATGAAACCCATCAATCCTGCACAAGAATGATGGGTTTCGCAAAAAAACGCCCTACCCATCTACATGAAACTTTAAAACCAAAATGTTAAAATAATTATGCACACGCACTTAGATAAACCACTGGGTCTGATTCAAAAAATAATCGCCTATTGCGCGCACAATACTTTAG
Organism: bacterium; assembly: GCA_030591965.1. Classification (GTDB taxonomy): domain Bacteria; phylum Pseudomonadota; class Gammaproteobacteria; order Methylococcales; family Methylomonadaceae; genus Methyloprofundus. The sequence continues at coordinate 3,509 of JAUVAA010000103.1, read as the reverse complement.
TCACACTATTATTGATTGCCGCTTGTGCCTTTGGTGGCTACCGCGCATTACTGAATACACCGTTAGATGCTGTGCCTGATTTATCTGATGTACAGGTTATTATTTATACCGAATGGGCAGGCCGCAGCCCGGATTTGGTCGAAGATCAAATTACTTATCCATTAACCAGCAAATTACTGGCGGCGCCTAAAGTAAAATCCGTACGCGGGCAAAGCTTTTTCGGGCTGAGTTTTGTCTATGTTATTTTTGAAGACGATACCGACCTGTATTGGGCACGTTCTCGCGTATTGGAATATTTGACTACAGCGACGGCGGCTTTACCCGAAGATGCAATACCTACATTAGGTCCCGATGCAACAGGTGTCGGCTGGGTATTTCAATATGCTTTAGTGGATAAATCAGGTAAAAATGATCTTGCGCAACTGCGCAGTTTTCAGGATTTTAAATTACGTTATTGGCTAGAATCAGTCGAAGGTGTCGCTGAAATTGCCTCTATCGGCGGCTTTGAAAAAGAATATCAAGTCACTGTTGATCCTTATAAACTTGCCAACTATGGCATTACTTTAAAGCAAATGGCACAAGCCATACGCCGCTCGAATAATGATGTCGGCGGACGGGTATTAGAAATTTCAGGCCATGAACATTTTATACGTGGCCGCGGCTATATTCATTCCGTTGCCGATATTGAGCGTATTGCTTTAGGCGTAAATAAAAACGGTGTGCCGATTCTCGTCAGCCATATCGCCCAAGTCAGTCTTGGCCCTGCATTACGCCGTGGTTTAGCTGAGCTCAATGGCGAAGGTGAAACCGTTGGCGGCATTGTTATCATGCGTCATGGCGAAGATGCGCTAAATGTTATTGAACGTGTAAAACAACGCCTTAAAGATATTAAAAAATCTCTACCCGAAGGCGTGGAAATTGTCACCGTCTACGATCGTTCCGCTTTAATTAAACGCGCAATCAATACTCTTAAACATACACTCAGCGAAGAAATGCTCGTTGTATCGCTAGTGATTATGGTGTTTTTATTGCATTTACGCTCTGCTTTAATCGCCATTATCACTTTGCCTATTGCCATTTTATTGGCTTTTATTCCCATGTCGGTACAGCATTTACCCGCCAACATTATGTCCCTCGGCGGTATTGCTGTAGCAATTGGAGCTATGGTCGATGCCGCGATTACTATTATTGAAAATATTCATAATCGCCTAGAAAATATCCATGAACCTGATGATGCGCAACGACGTGCAGTTATTATTCAAGCTATGCAGGAAGTGGGTCCAAGTATTTTCTTTGCCTTATTAATTATTACCGTATCATTTTTACCGATTTTTGCATTAGAAGGCACCGAAGGTCGTTTATTTAAGCCTTTAGCGTTTACCAAAACCTATGCTATGGGATTTTCTGCACTACTCGCGATCACCCTGATTCCTGCACTAGCCGTTTTATTAATACGCGGCAAAATACGCGGTTCAAAAAATTGGCTTAACCGCGCTTTGGTTACTATTTATAGTCCTATCGTGCGCTTTTCCATTCGTTTTCGGGCTGGTGTGATTATCACTGCCATTATTTCTCTTATCATTACCGTGCCGTATTTTTTCAAACTCGGCAGTGAGTTTATGCCACCGCTCAATGAAGGCAGTATTTTATACATGCCCACTGCTTTACCGGGCATGTCGATTACTGAAGCAGGCAAAGTGCTGCATTCGATGAACAAGCAAATTAAGACCTTTCCCGAAGTCGAAACCGTATTCGGGAAAATAGGCCGCTCCACCAGCCCAACCGATCCCGCCCCTTTATCAATGGTCGAAACGGTCATCACTTTAAAGCCAGTAGATCAATGGCGTGCAGGTTTAACATGGGATGATTTAATTGCCGAAATGGATGCCAAACTCCAGTACCCTGGCATGCCTAATATTTGGTGGATGCCAATTCAAACTCGTACTGAAATGATGGCAACAGGCATTCGTTCTGGGCTAGGTATTAAAGTGTTCGGTGATAATTTGGATAGCATAGAAGCAACTTCAATCCTTATCGAGCGACTTCTTCAAGAAGATGAACGCACTCGCCCTTATACCCGCAGTGCCTTTGCGGAACGCTTAACAGGTGGCTATTACCTCGATTTTACAATCGATAGAGATAAAATCGCTCGTTATGGTTTAACCATTGCCGATGTTGAAGAAGTATTAAGTGCAGCCATTGGTGGCTTAACCGTTTCAACAAGCATTGAAGGCCGTGAACGCCATGCTATTAATTTGCGTTATGCGCGTGATTTCCGAGATACGCCTGAAGCCTTACAGCAAGTGCTTGTACCCACACCTAGCGGCACACAAATTCCCCTCGGCCAATTAGCTAGTCTTAAATTTATCAACGGCCCGCCAATGTTACGCAATGAAGCTGGCGAATTAGTGTCTTTCGTATTTGTCGATGTCAAAGATATTAGCTTTGTGGATTATGTGAGTCTTGCTAAAAAAGTAGTCAATGAAAAAGTATCGCTCTCGGCTAATATTAGAATCGAGTGGGCAGGACAATATCAATATTATGAACGCGTTAAAGAAACCCTAAAAACCCTTGTTCCGATCACCTTATTAATTGTCTTTCTAATGCTATTTATTAATCATGGTTCACTCAGCGAAACCTTGATTATTTTACTCGCGATCCCTTTCTCGCTAATTGGTTCCGTTTGGCTACTTCATTTACTAGAATACAACCTCAGTATTGCGGTATGGGTCGGTATGATTGCCTTAGCTGGGCTGGCAGCAGAAATGGGTATCTTGATGCTGCTCTATTTAAACTTAAGCTATCAACAACGACTTACTGACAACCGCTTACACTCTTATCAAGACCTGACTGAAGTCATTGTCGATGGAGCCGCGCGACGTATCCGTCCAAAACTAATGAGTGGCATGACCACGTTGATTGGACTCACACCTATTTTATGGCAAACAGGAGCCGGAGCCGATGTAATGAAGCGCATTGCAGCGCCTATGGTCGGCGGTATGATTTCTACTTTGATTTTAGTTTTAATCGTCTTTCCCGCGATTTATTCTTATTGGAGAGGGGCTGAGCTTAAGCGCTGAGACTGAAATACTCAATCGAGCTATATTATTCCCCGCATAACGTCATTCCCGAAATATTTTTATCGGGAATCCACGCCCAGCAATAGCTCCTGCTAATAATGAACAGAAATAACATAAATTTAATATTCTGTTTCCCGTACATAATGAGACATTGCAACCTGTAACGCCTCTAGCTATACTCAACATATAGTTTTCTGGTTACGTATAACTTTCAACCTATAAGAAAAACCTCTTGTAGCCCGCTATGGAGCTTACGGAATACGGGGAATTCGGAGCAACTATTTCCCGTACTCCGTAAACTACATACGAGCTTGTATCTCTCCAAAGCATGATATATTGCTTAGCTAGCATTATATCAAAGTATATGACTAGAGTTTGCATACGGGCTGAGACCAAAGAGTCTGCGACGTAGATAAAACCCATAGACTT
>JAUVAA010000217.1 GCA_030591965.1 bacterium | reverse complement strand
TTCAAAAGCTTGCGGTGAAGTCACTTCATGAATCAATTGTCTATCTATATAGATTAACGATGACCCATCCTCTTCTGTATGGACAACATGATCATCCCAAAGTTTGTCATATAAAGTTTTTGCTGACATTTCAATCTGTACCGTATTTATTTGAATTGTAAATTAAAGTTTGGAAAGTTCTGCGACTTGTTTTTCTAACTTTTTCAAGCGCGACCACACTTCACTTAAACGCTGAAAGATGGCGATATTTTTAGTGTATTTTTTAAACGGTTGTACAGGGCCATAAGCATAAATACCTGACTCTTTAATACTGCTATGTACACCCGCTCTATGTAACAACATAGTATCATCGGGTACATGGACATGATCTAAAACACCGGTTTGACCTGAAGCAATAACACGCTTACCAAAATGACTCGAGCCTGCAATTCCCGTTTGCGCAACTAGAATACAATCTTCTTCGATAATAACGTTATGCGCCAAATGGCATTGTGCATCAATAATAGTACCATCATGCACTTTAGTTTCTGTATAAGTTGCTCTGTCTATCGTTGTCACCGAGCCAATCACGACTTTGTTACCAATAACGACTCGACCTGTTTGCGGAATTCGATGATGATGAAAATATTTGTCTTGAGCAAAGCCTTGTCCATCACTACCAATCACACAACCGGCTTTTAAAATACAATCTTCACCAATATGACAATCATAGGAAATAACACATGAAGGATAAATAACCGTTCTAGCGCCAATGATAGTATCAAACTCAATCACTGAGTTAGCCATAACAACCACGCCCGCGCCTAATTGCACGCGCGCGCCAATGACCACTCCAGGGCCAATAACTGCATCATCAGGCACTTGCACCGACTCATGTATAACCGCAGTTGCATGCACACGTCCCCACTCGGAGTCATAGACGTTTCTATCCGCATATTTCTGGCGTATATAAGCCATTGCCATGCGTACATTCGGCGCCACTAAAATAGCCGTATTTTTCAACTCAATGGTTTCTGCTAGTTCCGCTGTAGTTACAATAGCCGCAACTTCAGCCTCTAAAGCCGCAGGTAAATATTTTGCATGCTCAACAAAAACTAACATGCCAGGCGCACTTGCTTCTACAGGCACTATATCAGTTACTCGTGTATCAACGCCCAAATGCGCAATAATAAAACCTTGCTCTTTGAAATCCTGATAAATTTCGGAACTTAAAATATCCACCCTGCCCCCTGTCCTTGTTATGCTAAAGCGGACAAAACCTTAGCTGTAATATCAGTAACAGAGCCCACACCCGCTACCGTTGAAAATATCACTTTCTCCTGTTTTGCAGCCGCACCATAAAAATCGACTAAAGGTTTAGTTTGCTCATGATATACGTCTAAACGTTTTCTAACTGTGATTTCCTTATCATCATCTCGCTGAATTAAAGCTTCGCCAGTAACATCATCGATACCTGAAACTTTAGGCGGGTTAAATTCTATATGATAAGTTCTGCCTGACTCTGAATGTACACGGCGACCGCTCATGCGCTTGATAATTTCTTCATCAGCCACGGCAATCTCTATCACATGATCAATTTCAATACCCATTGCGATCAAGCCTTCAGCTTGTGCAATCGTACGCGGAAAACCATCCAATAAAAACCCTTTAGCACAATCCACTTGGGTAATACGATCTTTAATTAAGCCTAAAATAATCTCATCTGAAACAAGACCACCTTCATCCATAATTTTCTTTGCTGCAATACCTAACTCAGTCCCAGCTCTAACCGCAGCACGCAACATATCACCTGTTGATATTTGGGGGATAGCATATTTCTCAGTAATAAACTGTGCTTGTGTGCCTTTGCCTGAACCTGGACTACCTAAAAGTATGACGCGCATTATTCACTCCAATAACTGCCGCTAAAAATAATTTAATGAAAAACAGACGTTTTAGCCACTGAATTTCAATTTAATTTAATCGAGTACAACGTATCATTTTATAACATTCACTGACATAACTCTTGTAATATTATCAATATCTGCCTATTCTGTGCCGTCCACAATTAAAATGAGGAGATATAAAAGCATGAGAGTAGAAGATTTAATGACCCAAAAAGTTTTTACAGTAGAGCCACACGACATGATTGATCGCGTCTTCTTTCTACTGCATTACGAGAAAGTGCGTCATTTACCCGTAATAGAAAAAGGTAAAGTGGTTGGTATCGTATCGGATAGAGACCTTTACAAAGCCCTTGGCCCTAAAAGCAATTCAGGTAGCATCACAGCTGAAGGCGCAACAGAATTACACGTATTACCCAAAAAAGTAACGCATATCATGCATCGCGGCGTTATTACCGTGTCCATAGATACTTATGCATCTAAAGCGGCCGCATTGATGGCTGAAAACAAAATTGGCGCATTACCTGTTGTCGACGCGAAAAACAAATTAGTGGGTATTCTTTCAGCAACGGATATTTTAAAAGTATTTGCTAAACTGGAACATGCTAACGAAAAACGCGTAGAAAAAATCGCGGCTAACGCACACAAGTAAAACTATTTAGCAAAAAAAAGCCTCGATAAACGAGGCTTTTTTGCTTAACTCAAACTATTACTGAGCCTTCGGGCGCATCTGAGGAAACAATAAAACATCACGAATCGACGGCGAATCAGTAAATAGCATCACCAAACGGTCAATACCAATCCCTTCTCCAGCTGTCGGCGGCATACCGTGCTCTAATGCGGTAATATAATCCGCATCATAATGCATTGCTTCATCATCACCTTCTTCTTTTTCTTGAACTTGCTTCAAGAATCGTTCCGCTTGATCTTCCGAATCATTTAACTCAGTAAAGCCATTGGCAATTTCACGGCCACCGACAAAAAATTCAAAACGATCAGTAACATGAGGGTTATCATCATTACGACGCGCTAATGGCGACACCTCAACAGGATACGCAGTAATAAAGGTCGGATGCATCAATCGCGCTTCAACCGTTTTTTCAAAAATCTCGATTTGCACTTTACCTAAACCATAACCTTCTTTAACCGGAATGCCGAGATTCCCTGCCACTTTAACTGCTTCTTCACGCGTATCAATATTAGCAGGCGTTAAATCAGGGTTGAAATGTAAAATAGAATCAAAGACTGTCATACGCTCAAATGGCTTACCAAAGTCATACGCTTCACCTTGATAAGTGACAATACTATTACCTAGCAATTCTTCAGCAATACCTTTTAGCATAGCTTCCGTTAAGTCCATTAAATCACCGTATTCAGCATAGGCTTGATAGAATTCAATCATAGTGAATTCTGGATTATGCCGAGAAGACAAGCCCTCATTACGAAAGTTTCGGTTAATTTCAAATACCCGCTCAAAACCGCCAACGACTAGTCGCTTTAAATACAGCTCAGGTGCAATACGTAAAAACAAACCCATATCTAAAGCATTATGATGCGTTTCAAAAGGCTTAGCTGTTGCTCCACCTGGAATCGCCTGCATCATAGGTGTTTCAACTTCAAGAAATTTTCTCTCAGTTAAAAAACCGCGAATATAGGCAACAATTTTTGAGCGCATCAAAAAAGTGTCACGTGACGTATCGCTCATAATTAAGTCCAGATAACGCTGTCTGTATTTAATTTCTTGATCAGCAATACCATGAAATTTTTCAGGCAAGGGACGCAAAGCTTTGGTCAATAAACGAATATCATCGACTTTAACACTCAACTCGCCCACTTTAGTCTTAAATAAAACACCTTCAGCGCCGATAATATCGCCTATATCCCATTTTTTAAACTGTTCGTTATAAAAGCCTTCAGACAAAGTATCGCGCGTGACATAAAGCTGAATTTTTCCTGACATATCCTGAACATGAGCGAAACTTGCTTTACCCATTACTCGACGCGTCATCAAACGTCCCGCTAATTTAACGCGAATCGGCTCTTCAGCTTCCAACTCTTCTTTAGTTTTTG
>JAUVAA010000181.1 GCA_030591965.1 bacterium | reverse complement strand
CATGTATTTTGATGTGATTTCAGCACAGATAACTCAGCACCTTGAATTTACTGTGACCTTTTCCGACGGGCTAACAGGCAGGGTTAAACTATTACCCAGTCATTGTTATGGTGTCTTCGAGGCCTTAAAAGAACCTGATTTTTTTAAGCAACTTAGCGTGACCGATGGCTTTGTCAGTTGGCCGAATGAAATTGACCTTGCCCCTGATGCCATGTATCAAGCAATTAAACGCGATGGTGAGTGGATGTTGCAATGATAGGTTATTTAAAGGGAGTGGGTTATGAGTAACACGCCAGCAAAAAATGCTGACTATCAACAATTACTCGATAACATTGGTAGCAGATTCGTTAAGGGGCAAAAGAACACTTTACAAGCCATTAATCAAGGCTTGGTCATTACTTACTGGGCTATCGGACAACATATTGTTGAATTTGAACAGCAAGGCGTAGCCAAAGCACAGTATGGCACTCAATTATTAGCAACGCTTAGTAAAGATTTAAAATTACAGCATGGTAAAGGGTTTAGCTTAAGCAATATAAAGCGATTCCGACAATTTTATCTAGCTTATCCAAAAGGTGCGACACTGTCGCACCTTTTGAGTTGGTCGCATTGGGTTGAATTATTAAAAATTGATAATGAAACTGAACGTCTGTTTTATCAAAACCAATCTATTTCAGCTAATTGGAGTATACGCGAACTTAAGCGCCAAAAAGACAGTGGCTTATTTTTGCGCCTTGCAGCGAGTAAAGATAAAGCAGGTATTTTAGCCTTGGCCGAAAAAGACAAACTTATCGAAACGCCCGCTGATATACAACGCGATAGTTATATTTTTGAGTTTTTAAAAATCCCTGAACCTTACCAGTTAAGTGAATCTGCGTTAGAACAAAGCCTGTGTGATCACTTGCAACATTTCCTACTCGAACTCGGCAAAGGCTTTACCTTTGTAGGGCAGCAATACCGTATTACTCTGAATAACAGCCATTACAAAGTGGATTTAGTATTTTATCACCGTATTTTGCGCTGTTTTGTCTTGATTGACCTAAAAATTAATGAAGTGAAACACCAAGATATAGGGCAAATGAATATGTATATGGGCTACTTTGCTAAAGAAGAAAACATCGAAGGTGACAACCCACCAATTGGGATGATTCTCAGTAAAGATAAAGATGACTTATTAGTGGAATACGCCACCTACGGTATGGACAGTCAGCTGTTTGTACAAAAATATCAATTGTATTTACCGAATGAAGCAGAGTTACGCGCAGAAATTGAACGCACGTTGGAGGAATATCAAGATGAGTCTTAAGATAAGAGTCGGTGTATTGGAGAGTCAGTATTTATTGGGGTTGGGTTATGGTGCCTAGTGGATGGGATAAACATAAACTGGGTAATATTTCTCATACAGTAACAAGTGGCTCTCGTGATTGGGCACAATATTATTCTGAAATTGGAAGTAAATTTGTTCGTATGACTAACCTTTCAAGGGATGGAATCTATTTAAAACTAGAAAATATGAAATATGTTGATTTGCAAAGCAACTCAGCTGATGGAAAACGGACATCATTACAAAGTGGAGATATTTTAATATCAATAACAGCAGAGTTAGGGAAAATTGGTTGGGTTCCCAATGACTTTGGCGAAGCATATATTAATCAACATACTGCCTTAGTTCGCTTGGATTTAAATAAAGCAGAAAGTAAATACATAGCTTACTTACTTTCTTCAAAAACAATGAATCATAAAATTAATAGGTTAAATGATTCAGGAGCAAAAGCAGGGTTAAATTTACCAACAATAAGAAGCATCCCTCTTATACTTCCCCCACTTCCAGAACAACGAAAAATCGCTCAAATCCTTAGCACATGGGACAAGGCGATTAGTGCCACTGAAGTCCTGATTGCCAACAGCCAACAGCAGAAAAAATCCCTGATGCAGCAATTGCTCACAGGCAAAAAATGCCTACTCGATGATTCAGGCAAGCCGTTTGAGGGGAAATGGGAAGAAGTGCGTCTGCAAGAATATATTGAGAGCTTTACAAATGGCTATGCTTTTAGTGCAACTAATTACAAATCAAACGGCATCCCCATTATAACGATGGGTAATATTGGACTAGATGGTAGTTTTAATGAACGTATTTCAAAACAAAATTATTGGGTGAAAGATAGTTCATTAGATAAATACCTTGTTTCTAAAGGTGACCTATTAATAGCGATGACGGATGTTACCCCTAATAAAAATCTTATTGGTAGGATGGCTATCGTTAATATTGATAAAGATTATTACCTAAATCAACGAGTAGGATTAATAAAGTTAAAACCTTCTATTGATGCAACATTTTTAAGGTATTTATCCAACCATTTGGAATGGCGTAAATATTCAATTGCGGTATCAGCATCTGGTGTGCAGGCGAATATGAGCACTAAAGATATTAAAAGTGGAAAGTTAAAGTTACCTAACTTTAAAGAACAACAAAAAATCGCCTCCGTCCTCACCGCTGCCGATCAAGAAATCGACACCTTACAACAAAAATGTAACCACCTAAAACAAGAGAAAAAAGCTCTGATGCAGCAATTGTTAACAGGGAAACGGCGGGTGAATGTATGAAGAGCAACCCCACCCCAACCCTCCCCTTATCAGGGGAGGGAGCTAAAGATAAAAATGCAGCTACTAGCCCACAAACAGAAGCCAATACAGCACCGCCTTTAGCTCCTCCCCCTGAGAAGGGGGAGGCTGGGAGGGGGTTATCCAATAAAACCAGGCTGCACAACCTAAAACCACAGCTCAACAACCGCCGCCAAAATCGCAAAAACCCAACTGAGCCAGAAAAACGCTTTTGGTCATGGGTACGCGGTAAACAATTAGGTTGCAAATTTCGTCGTCAACACGGTATTGGCCAGTATATTGTTGATTTTTATTGCGCCGAACAGGCGCTTATTGTTGAGTTAGATGGTGATAGCCATTACACGCCTGAAGCGGTCGCTTATGATACAAAGCGCACACAGTTTTTAATGTCTAAAGGGTTTAAAGTGATGCGCTTTAGTAATCTTGAGATTATGCAAAATAAAGAGGGTGTATTAAGTCAGGTGTTAGCCTGTTTAAATACTGGTGCTATTAAAAGCAACCCCTCCCCAACCCTCCCCTTATCAGGGGAGGGAGTTAAAGATAAAAGCTCAGATACTTCAGTAAAAGCAGAATCTAAAGATAAAAATTCAGCACCGTCTTTAGCCCCTCCCCCTGAGAAGGGGGAGGCTGGGAGGGGGTTAAAACCACAAACATTATTAGTAAATGGAGTTAGTGTTGAAGGAGTAGAAAAAGAATGAATGAAACTTTAACTCCTCAGTTACTTAATCAACTGCGTGCTTTATTACAACAAAGCCGCCAACACCTGCAACAAAATATTAACAGCGCGATGGTGCAGACCTATTGGCAAGTAGGCCATTTAATTGTCGAAGATGAGCAACAAGGCAATGAACGTGCAGAGTATGGTAAGCAAGTGTTGCAACAGTTATCGAATGAATTGACGGCTGAATTTGGTAAAGGTTTTGATACGCGTAATTTACGCAATATGCGCGCGTTTTATCTGGTTTTCCCAATCTGGAACACAGTGTGTACCAATTTGAGTTGGTCACATTACCGCGCATTAATTCGTATTGATAATGCACAAGCACGGCAATGGTATTTAGAAGAAGCCATCAGCCATAGCTGGTCAGCTCGCGCATTAGGGCGACAAATCAGTTCCTTGTATTATGAACGCTTATTATCCAGTCAGGATAAAGCCCCTGTGGAACAAGAAGCGCAGACTAAAACCTCTGAATTAGCGGTTAGCCATAAAGACTATTTGCGTGATCCCTATATTTTCGATTTTTTAAACCTACCGCATCAAAGCTTAATCGAAAGCAATGTCGAGCAAGGGCTGATTGATAATCTGCAAAAGTTCTTATTAGAGCTAGGCAAGGGCTTTGCATTTGTTGAACGTCAACAGCGTATCAGCACCGAAGATCAGGATTTCTATATTGACTTGGTCTTTTATAACTTCAAGTTGAAATGTTTTCTGCTGATTGATTTAAAAATCGGCAAACTCAATCATCAAGATGTCGGGCAAATGGATACTTATGTGCGTATGTACGATCAACTGAAAAAAGAACCAGATGATAATCCGACCGTTGGTTTAATTTTGTGTAGTGAAAAAAGCGAAGCGGTGGCAAAGTATTCAGTTTTAGCCGATGGCAAACAGTTGTTTGCGTCTAAATATTTACCGTATCTGCCGACGGAAGACGAATTGCGTAGAGAGCTGGAGCGTGAGCGGCAATTGTTACTAGGGGATGAATGATATGACACAACCATTAGCCAATTTTAAGGAAGAATTCAGTGCCAAAATCCCTGCTTTAACTTTACTTAGCAGCTTAGGCTATCAGTTTATCCCACCCAATCAATGCGCGGCACTGCGCGGGCATACTGCGAGTGAACAGCATCGCCAAGTGATGCTGGTGTCGGTATTGAGTGAGTTTTTGAGTCAACAACGCTTTCCTTTTGCAGGTAAGCAATATGCGTTATCCGATGTCTCTATGGATAAAATCATTCATGAACTCAACCCTACCATGAATGAAAGGCTACAAGGGGCAAATGAGAAATTGTATAACGCCATGATATATGGTGTTAGTGTGACAGAGTTTATTGATGGTAAAAAAGCCACCCCGACTATACAGTTGATTGATTGGCAAAATATTAACAATAACGCTTACCATGTAACGGAAGAAATGGTGGTGGAAAATAGCCAAGCGACAGGCAATCGGATTCCTGATATCGTCTGTTTTGTCAATGGTTTTCCGTGGGTGGTGATTGAGGCGAAACGCCCTGATTCAGCGAAAGAAGGCAAATCCACTTTACAGTCGGGTATTTCGCAGCATATTCGCAATCAAGGGCAAACGGAAATCCCGCATTTGTTTGCCTACAGCCAGTTATTATTATCAATTAATGGCCATGAGGGTTTATATGCCACTTGTGGCACATCTGACAAATTTTGGGCAAACTGGAGAGAGGAGCTTATTCCTGAAATAGACTATGTGCGTTTAAAGAATCAGCCTTTAAAGCTTGAGCAACTAGATGCCGTGTTTGGGCATCGTCCCGCTTCTGTACGTTCAGAGTATGAGGCTATGCTAGCAGGTGGTGAGTTAGTGGTAACGAATCAAGACCGTTTATTGGTGAGCTTATTGCGCCCTGATCGCTTATTAGATATGGCTCGCTTGTTTACTATTTTCGATAAAAAAGCGGGCAAAATTATCGCGCGTTATCAGCAGTTTTTTGGCATTAAGGCTTTAATCAAGCGAATCACGACCTTTGATCAATACGGTGCGCGTCATGGCGGTGTGATTTGGCATACCACAGGCAGTGGTAAGTCTTTTACTATGGTGTTTTTATCCAAAGCATTAATCTGGCTGGAGGCGTTAAGTCAGTGCCGCGTAGTGATTGTCACGGATCGTGTGGATTTAGAGGATCAGCTCAGCCGAACTTTTGCATCAGGCGGTGTCTTAAGTAGTCGTGATAAACACGACGCAATAGCAACGTCAGGCACACGTTTAGCGGAACAAATCGGTAAGGGTAATGAGCGGGTTATTTTTTCGATTATTAATAAATTTGGCTCGGCGATTAAATACGATATTTGTAAAAATGACAGCCCTAATATTTTAGTTCTAGTGGATGAGGGGCATCGTAGCCAGAATGGTGAAAATAATATCCGTATGCAGCAAATGTTACCTAATGCCGCATTTATTGCCTTTACAGGTACGCCTTTACTGAAAGAAGATAAAACACAGGATAAGTTTGGCTCGATTATTCATTCGTATACGATGCAGCAAGCGGTGGAAGATGAAATGGTGACACCCTTGTTGTATGAAGAACGCATTCCTAATTTGAATGTGAATGATAAAGCCATTGATGCCTGGTTTGAGCGTATGACCGAAAAACTCACCGAACAGCAACAAGGTGATTTAAAACGCAAGTTCTCACAAAAGGGTCAAATTTATCAGACTGAAGGCCGTATTGAGTTGATTGCTCATGATATATCCGATCACTTTCAAAACTTTAAGCAACAAGGCTTAAAAGGCCAGTTGGCCTGTGATTCAAAAGCCTCAGCGATTCGTTATAAGCTAGCTTTAGACAATATCGGTAAAGTGAGTTCGGTGGT